>JBAYFK010000195.1:0-3276 GCA_041667225.1 Candidatus Omnitrophota bacterium | reverse complement strand
TTCTATGATTCGATGATAGGAAAGCTTATTACCCATGGTAAGGACAGGACCGACGCCGTCAACATCTGTAAGCGCGCCCTCGACGAGTTCATAATTGAACCGATCAAGACGACGATACCTTTCCATAAAAGGGTCATGAACAATCCGGCTTTCCTCAGAGGCAAATTTTCGACGGATTTCGTCGAGAAGCTCTTCGAAAAGACGGAATAAACAAAATAGGAGACCGCGCGATGAAGAACGACCACCCGCAAAGGGAAAGAACGACGGATCTCGGAGCTGTCAGGATCAGTAACGATGTCATCATAGCCATTGCATCCATTGCCGCTACCGAGATCAGGGGCGTACATAAGATGGGCGGAGGACTTGGTAAGACCTTGTGCGAGATGCTTACGAAGAAACCGAGCGTCAAAGGCGTGAAGATACAAACTACCGACGGAGATGTAAGGCTGGCGGTTTCGATCATCGTCGACTATGGCGTCGATATCCCGCGCATAGCGGATGAGGTCCAGGAAAAAGTGAAGATCGCGGTCGAGAAGATGACGGGCCTTGTACTGGCCGAAGTCAATGTCATAGTAGAGGGAGTGGCCTTGAAACCAAATCCTCAGGACAGAAGGTTATAAACAGGAGGGCGGTATGAGATTTTTAGGCGGATTGACTCTTTTTTTCTATTCACTTGTGTTCCTAATGGTCGGCGGATTGCTTATTACGATGTCATTGAACCTTATACCGCAGGAGAGCATCATCGATACGATCAACACGATCTATGCCGGCCGTGATATGAGGCTGATAATCGGCATCACCGGTATCCTGCTCATATTCATCAACATAATGGTAGTGCAGGTAGCCATGGGCAAGATACAGAGGGAACGCACGATAGCTTTTGAGAATCCGGATGGACAGGTGACCATATCTCTATCTGCTATAGAAGATTTCATAAAGAGAGCCCTGAAGCAGCTTCCCGAAGTAAAGGAGCTCAGGCCGACGGTAAGGGCCGGCAAAAAAGGCATTGCTATAGTAAACAAGGTCACTCTCTTCTCGGACATCAACATACCCGAGACGACTGAGAAGATCCAGAATATAGTAAAGAGCAGGGTTCAGGACATGCTCGGCGTGGAAGAACCGATAAATATAAAGGTGCACGTCGTTAAAATAGTTCACAAGGAAGAACCTGCAAAAGATGTAAAGAAGGATGAGAAGGCGCCGCAGTTCAGGGGAAGCATCGAATACGGCGGATTTTAATAACATTAACTAGAGAGGGAAGAATGGAAACGATAGGAGTTTTGACGGGCGGCGGTGATTGCCCGGGATTGAATGCGGTTATCAGGGCGGTTGTTAGAAAAGCGTTACAGAATAACGTAAAAGTATTGGGTATAAAGAACGGATGGAAGGGCCTGATCGATAACGATACTATTGACCTTAATATGGATTCGGTTTCCGGCATACTTCCAAAAGGCGGTACCATACTTGGAACATCGAGAACAAATCCATATAAAAATAAACCGGATGTCGAGAAGGTCATCGCGACCTACAAGAAGCTGGGCCTGAGCGCTCTCATAGCAATAGGCGGCGAGGATACTCTTGGCGTATCTAACAAGCTTATCAAAGAGAATAAAGGGCTGAATATAGTGGGCTGCCCCAAGACGATAGATAACGACCTGTCCGGCACAGACTTTACTTTCGGGTTTGACACAGCTGTGAATATCGCGACAGAAGCGATCGACAGGCTCCATTCCACGGCAGAGAGCCACCACAGGATCATGGTAGTAGAGGTAATGGGCAGGCACGCAGGATGGATCGCTCTTCACTCCGGGATCGCTTCAGGCGCTGACGATATATTGATACCTGAAGTGAAGATAGACCTGGATGAAGTTTGCGAAATATTGAAGAAGCGTCATGCGCGCGGCAAAGGCTTTTCGATAGTCGTAGTCGCCGAGGGCGCAGAGTTCAAGGCGGGCCAGGTAGTCACCAAAGAAGAGAAACTCGACTCGTTCGGGCACGTCAGGCTGGGCGGAATAGGCGAGATACTTGCCGAAGAGATCGAAAAAAGGACAAAATTCGAAACCAGGGTCACCGTCCTCGGGCATATCCAGAGGGGCGGCACTCCGACCGCGTTCGACAGGGTCATAGCTACAAGGTTCGGAATTAAGGCAATGGAGCTCGTGCTCGCTAAGAAATTCGGATATATGGCAAGCCTCCAGGGAACCGAAGTAAAAGAGGTTCCGATCGAAGTCGCCGTAGGCACGCTAAAGACCGTAGATATGAAGTTCTACGACCTTGCAAAGACATTTTTTGGATAAAAGATGAAATCTCAGATAAAAAAACTCATCTCGGACAGCATAAAGGCTAAAGAATGCCTTTATGCATCCGAGGCGGGCAATATAGAGAAGGCGGCGAAAGCCATAATCAGGTCTTTAAAGGCCGGTGGGAAGCTTTTGGTATTCGGTAACGGCGGAAGCGCCGCGGACAGCCAGCATATCGCGGCAGAGCTTGTAGGACGTTTTAAGATGGAACGCCGCGCTCTTCCTGCGATCGCGCTTACGGTCAACACGTCGATCATAACTGCCCTCGCGAATGACTATGGGTACGATATCATTTTTTCGAGACAGGTCGAAGCGCTCGGCTCCAGAAAAGACATCGCTCTCGGGATATCGACGAGCGGCAATGCAAAGAATGTGATAGCCGGAGTAAAGAAAGCCCGTTCTCTCGGAATGACGACGATAGCCCTCACGGGCGGTAACGGCGGCGGATTGAAGAAGATATCGGACATCTCTATAGTCGCCGGATCAAAAGATACCCCGAGGATCCAGGAATCGCACATATTGATCGCTCACATAATCTGCGAGCTTGTCGAACAGGGGTTGTTCAAGAAGAGATAGATGGAAAATAAAATAAAAAGCCAGGACGCTTTAAATAGGATCGTAAAAAGACTCCATTCGAACGGAAAACGGATCGTATTTACGAATGGGTGCTTCGATATCCTGCACGCCGGGCATATTAAATATTTACGCAAAGCAAAAAGCCTGGGCGACATTCTTGTCGTCGGTATGAACAGTGATTCTTCCGTACGGCGGCTTAAAGGCAAGTCCAGGCCGGTCAATAATGAACATGACCGTTCACTAATATTGTCTTCGCTCTATTTTGTGGATTTCGTCGTCATATTCAAAGACGCGACTCCCGAACACCTGATCGAGCGCCTGTCGCCGGACGTATTGGTGAAGGGCGGCGACTGGAAGATCAAAGATATCGTGGGCAGCAGCCACGTTAAAGAAAATGGCG
>JBAYFK010000194.1:0-3277 GCA_041667225.1 Candidatus Omnitrophota bacterium | reverse complement strand
AGGAATAAATTTTCTGCCGTTATATACCGATACGGTTATCCCTACAAATTCCGGCGATATGGTAGACCTTCTAGCCCATGTTTTTAAGGGTTTTTTATCCCCGGACTTCAACATCTTTTGAACTTTGATCAAAAGCTTTTCGTCTACAAACGGACCTTTTTTAGTCGACCTTGACATTAATTACCTCTTCGTTATGTTTTGAATTACCTTCTATGCTTCACTATATATTTATTCGAATGTTTCTTCGTATGCCTTGTCTTCAGACCTTTGGCATACTGCCCCCATGGTGACCGCGGCAGGCCTCCGCTCGCCTTACCTTCGCCGCCGCCCATCGGATGGTCGTGCGGATTCATCGCGACTCCTCTGGACTGTGGACGTATCCCCATCCATCTGGACCTGCCGGCCTTGCCTATGGAAATGGCCTCATGCTCTATATTGCCGACCTGCCCTATCGTGGCAAAACAATCTGTTGCTATCAGCCTGATCTCGCCGCTTGGGAGCTTTATATGAGCGAACTTGCCCTCTTTTGCCATTATGATACATGAGTTACCGGCTGAACGCGCTATCCTGGCGCCGGCGCCTCTCCTGAATTCTACATTATGGATCGGTATGCCGGCCGGTATGTTCTCGATAGCTACCGCATTGCCCACCTTTATCTCCGCGGCCTTACCGGACATGATCTCGTCGTTAACGCCAAGTCCAACCGGCGCTATGATGTATCTCTTTTCGCCATCCGCGTATTGCAGAAGAGCAAGCCTGGCAGAGCGGTTAGGGTCATATTCTATAGCGACTACCTTTGCCGGTATATCGAGTTTATCACGCTTGAAATCTATTATACGCAGCTGCCTCTTATGCCCGCCTCCACGGTGCCTTGAAGTTATCCTGCCGTAACAGTTCCTGCCACCCGTTTTTTTAAGCGGGAGGAGCAGGCTCTTCTCGGGCGTAGATTTAGTTATTTCGCTAAAATCTGAAAGAGATTTCCACCTGGATCCTGGAGACGTTGGTTTGTACTTTTTTATTCCCATGTTTTCCTTTAAACTTTACGAATCAGTTTTATTTAAGTTACGTCTATTTTATTGCCGTCTTTAAGCGTGATGATAGCTTTCTTCCAATCCGGCGTTTTTCCCTGGGCGTATCTTACCCTTCTCATCTTGCCTCTAACCGTAGTGGTATTCACGCTGTCCACTTTAACTTTATATATGTCTTCGATAGAGCGCTTTATCTCGATCTTATTGGCTGCCTTGTCGACAACAAAAAGGTATTTGTTCATCGGCTGTATATCGGCGCCTTTTTCCGTCCTTAATAAACCTTTTATCACATCGTGCGGATTCTTCATGTTATCCTGCAAACCTTTCTGACAGCTTCTCTAATGCCGGTTTTGACATTATAAGAGTATCGCAGCTCATGACATCCAGCATGTTAAAGTCCTTGTAGTTCTTCATGCAGACATCCTGGATATTACGCGATGCCCTTTTTATCTTCTCATCTATGCTATCTAATATAAACAGGCTCCTGCCTTTTAATTTAAGGGCGCTGACAATGCTCTGGAACTCTTTCGTCTTCGCTTCCTTGATATCTATGGATTCGATGCCAAGCAGCCTCTCATCGCAAAGCTTCGAGTTCAAGCTCGACAATAGAGCGAGCCTCAGCACCTTTTTCGGCAGCTTATAATGGAAATCTCTCGTATGGGGTCCGAATATAGTACCTCCGTGCCTCCATAGCGGCGATCTCGTCGATCCTGCGCGGGCGCGGCCTGTTCCTTTTTGCCTGAACGGCTTCTTGCCGCCTCCGGAGATCTCGCCTCTGGTCTTAGTATTCGCGCTACCGGTCCTCTTGTTAGCGTTATACATAAGAATGGCCTGGTACAGGACCTTCTTATTGACATCGCCCGTAAACAGCTCTTTATTGAGCTCGTACCTGCCTATCTCTTTTCCTTTGGAATTATACAAAGGTATCGATGACAGATCTTTTACTGCGGTGACTTTCTTCGCCTTGATAATTTTTGCTTTAGGTTTCTTTTCCATTGTTATTTCTTAGCTGCCGCGGTCTGAGCCTTGACACCTTTCTTCTTGGTTATTGTTGCCACAACTTTATGTTTTACAAAACCCTTTGGCCTCTTCTTAGATTCAGCTATGAGGAGGTAACAGTTCCTGTGACCCGGTACTGGGCCTTTTACCACAAGTAAATTATTCTCTTTATCAACGCTGTAGATCTCTAGATTCTGCACGGTGACTCTTTCCGACCCCATGTGACCTGGCATGTTATGCCCTTTGGTCACACGGTTCAGGCGCGCGCCTGACTGAATGGATCCGATAGCTCTATGGAACATCGATCCATGGCCGCCGGGTCCGCCCGTCCAATTATGCCTTCTCACGCCGCCCTGAAAGCCTCTTCCGATAGAGGTGCCGATCACATCCACCCAATCGCCTTTTGCGAAAAGGTCGGCTTCGATCTTCTGGCCTTCCTTATACGCCGTAACATCCTTTACCCTGAACTCTCTGATGAACTTAAGAGCGCTGGTCCCGGCCTTTTTAAAGCGTCCTGCTTCCGGCTTCTTTACACGATTTTCTTTTTTTGCGCCGAATCCAAGCTGTATAGCCGTGTACCCGTCTTTCTCTTTGGTCTTCACCTGAAGGATATAGCACGGACCCGCTTCGATGGCAGTAACTGCCGTCAGCCTACCCGCTTCATCATATACGTGCGTCATTCCGATCTTTTTACCTAAAATTCCTACCATTTTGGGTTCCGATTCTTTCTTATATTTGGTTTACTTTATCTCTACATATACGCCAGCAGGCAGATCCAGTTTCTTTAACGCATCTATCGTCTTTGCGGTCGGGCTAATGATGTCCAATAGCCTCTTATGCGTCTTGATCTGGAATTGCTCTCTCGACTTCTTATCGACATGAGGGCCTCTTAATACCGTGAATATCTCCCGCTTTGTGGGAAGCGGTATCGGGCCTACGATCATCGCGCCTGTGCGCTTTGCCGTCTCTACTATCTCTTCGGTCGATATGTCAAGTAGCCTGTGATCATATGCTAATAGTTTTATTCTGATCTTTTGCTGCTGCTGTTGCGTCATCTTATTATAGTCCTCTATTCTATTACCTCTGTCACGACGCCAGCGCCAACAGTATGCCCGCCTTCGCGTATGGCGAAGCGGAGCTCTTTTTCCATGGCTATGGGTGTGATCAGGGTAACTTCCAGGTTGACATTGTCACCAGGCATGACCATCTCGACACCTGTTGGAAGGGTCGCTACTCCGGTCACGTCTGTT
>JBAYFK010000193.1:0-3282 GCA_041667225.1 Candidatus Omnitrophota bacterium | reverse complement strand
GTAAGGATCATGGCCCGCAATATCGAAGGTAAAGAAGTGGCCATGAACATCATTTTCGGTAAGCTAAAGATGATCCCAAGGCCCAAGCCGGCTTCCATGACACAGGCTGCACCTACAACACCTCCGGCCGCAGTAAAGCAGGAAAAGGGCAAGAAATAATACAACTCAAAATACCCCCGGACCAAACCCGGGGGTATTTTAGATTTTATGACTACTATGGAAAAAGAAAAAGAACTGCAGCTTGAGCTAGAGCGTATGGAGTGGGAGTTTAATATGCTTTACGAGATCTCCAACGCCATGAGGACGACCCTCAAGCTCGACCAAGTACTCTACATAATACTCACCGCATTGACCTCACATGAAGGCCTCGGATTCAACCGCGCCATGCTATTTCTAGTCAACGAAAAAGAAAGCGTGCTTGAAGGCGTCATGGGCATCGGGCCCCACTCCGCCGAAGAGGCAGGAAAGATATGGAGCTATATATCTTCGAGCAAGATGACGCTTGAAGACTTCATATCGGCATACGATACGTTTAAAAGAGACCCCGATTCGAAGCTTAACACCATCGTCAAAGGCCTGAAGATACCTCTTAGGGAAGATATGGGTATACTCGCCCTCACCATCCTGGAAGGCATGCCATTCGAGATAACTACAGACGAAGCTAAAAAGATGGTCGATCCTATGATCATAAGGACACTCAACACGGATTATTTCGTAACCGTTCCATTGAAGGCGAAGGACAAAATACTCGGAGCGCTGCTCGTAGATAACATATTCAATAAAAAGCCTATTACGAAATCTGATGTAAGGATGCTTACGATGCTCGCCAACCAGGCCGGACTCGCGATAGAGAACTCCCGCCTTTTCGAAGAAACCGTCTACCTTTCAAGTATAGACTGGCTGACAAATCTGTGGAATTACGGCAGGTTCCAGGAAGCCCTTACTTTGGAAACCAGGCGGGCCGAGATCGACGAAACATCTTTGAGCCTCGTGATGATAGACGTAGACAACTTCAAAAATTATAACGATACGTTCGGCCATCTGAAAGGCGACGCCGCCTTGAGAGAGATATCGCGTGTCCTCAAAAGTAAATCCCGCAAATTCGATACAGCCGCCAGATACGGCGGAGAAGAGTTTGCCATCATAATGCCGAAGACCTCAAAGGAGAATGCAAGGCTTTTCGCAGAGAGACTGCGGGTGGAGATAGAAAAGATATACTCACCGTCGGAATCAGAATCAGGGAAAGAAAGATGCATAACCATATCTTCCGGCATCGCGACATACCCTGATGACGCCGAAACAAAGGACGAGCTCATATCCAGGGCCGATCTTGCGCTTTACGAAGCAAAGAGAAGCGGCAAGAACCGGGCATGTCTTTACACTAAAGTAATGGGTGAAAAAAGACCTCAATAGGGATTATCTTAAACTGCGGTATTTTGAGCGTTTTGACCGCTCTGGTCGGCTTGAATACTCTGCATCTCCGGAACAGCTTCCTTAGCAACATCCTCCTGAACCGGTTCTTTATTCTCCTCTTTAACGGCTTCCTTAACTTCTTCCTTCTCTTTCCTGTCATCAAGGAATTTAACAGAAACGATCTTCGAAACTCCCCTCTCCTGCATGGTTATACCATACATCAGATCGGCAAGCTCCATAGTCCGTTTGTTGTGCGTTATGATTATGAACTGTGAGATCTTAAGAAAATCTTTCAGCGCGCCCGCAAATCTTGTAACGTTCGATTCATCAAGAGGCGCATCTATTTCGTCCAGCACGCAGAACGGGCTCGGTTTCACCTTAAAGATCGAGAATAGCAGCGCGATCGCCGTCAGCGCCTTTTCTCCTCCGCTCAAGAGCATCAGGTTCTGCAGTTTTTTACCGGGAGGCCTTACGATGATCTCTATACCCGACTCCAGGACATCCTGCTCGTCTATCAAAATGAGCTCTGCCTGTCCGCCTCCAAATAAGGTCTTGAAGAAGGTCTTGAACTCAAGCTGTATCTTCTGGAACGTGTCGAGGAACAGCTCTTTTGTCGTCTTATTTATCTTCTGTATCGCCTTAAGAACGGAGTCCTTGGCGTTGACCAGGTCGTCCTGTTGACGGACAAGGAAGGCGTAACGCTCTTCAAGCTCTTTATGTTCATCTATAGCGATCAGATTGACCGGCCCCATCTTCTCAAGTTTGTCTTTAAGTTCAACCACTTGCGACTTGATGGACTCCCAGTCAATATTGTCTTCCATCTCCAGGTGGGTATCTTCAAGATCGACCCTATAAGACTGGTTGATCCTTTCACGCAAATTCGTCTTCTTATAATTTAGCTCGGTAAGCTTGACATCCATATCCCTTATCTGGTTACGCAGCGACTCTATTTCCTCATCTTTAGCCTTAAGCTGTATCTCACCGACTCCTAACCTGTCTGCAAGCCCGGCCTTGCCCTGCTCAATATTCGCCATCTCAACGTTCAGCCGATCAAGTTCTGCGGTAAGTGATATGTTCTTTTCGGACAGGTCCGTGATCTCGTCCGTAAACCCTTTCGCCTTCTCATGAGAATCCTTCAGCAGGTCCTCTTTGGAAAGGAGCGTACCTTCAAGCTCATACAGAAAAGCTTCTTCTTTCTGCTGGTTCCCCTTTAAGCCCTCATCCTCTTTGTCGAGCGCCTGTCCTTCGGTCTTCAGCGTCGCTATCTCCAGAACAAGTCTTTCTCTGCGGGTCCTATTCTCTATCTGAGCGGTCTGCGATTCCTCTATGAACCGGTGCATAGCAGCGCTCTCTTTTTCCATGTTGTTCAATTCGGCGTTCAGCTGCTCTCCGGTCTTGGTCAATTCTTCTATGGTCTGGCTCACTTCGTCGAGCTCAAGCTCGGCGACTGAAAGCTCATCCATAAGTTTCTTCGTATTCTCTTCCTGCGCATCTTTTTTTGCTCTGATATTAGCTAGGGTGATCTCTTCGGCATGAAGGTTCGCTTCAAGAGCCGCTACATCAGTTTTAATGATCTCCGCTGCATTACCCTTCTCTTTTTTGACCGCTCCTAAAGAGAGGACCGTTTCTTCAACGAGCTTCAGGTCCGTATGCAGAACTTCCAGCCTGTCCCTGCGGCCGATCAGGAATGAGTCGCCGCTATCGGAAACACTGCCGCCGGAAAACCGTCCTTTATAGTATTTGAGCCCGGATTTTGTAACTATCGTGGCTCCGCTGCGGTCCGCAAAGTCCTTCGCTTCTCTATCGAGCGAGCCGGCTAGATACGCATTCGCAAAAAAGTAGTCCAACGTCCCGCCGTGGACCGCGTCT
>JBAYFK010000192.1:0-3292 GCA_041667225.1 Candidatus Omnitrophota bacterium | reverse complement strand
ACCATGCAGGAGTCTTCATCGATTATGATCATTCCTCCCGAACCCATGATGGAACCCGCCTTAGCGAGTGACTCGTAATCTATTGAAGTATCCAGATATTCTTCCGAGAGGCATCCTCCGGACGGCCCGCCCGTCTGTACGGCTTTTATCTTCTTGCCGTTCGGAACGCCGCCGCCGATATCGTATACGATCTGGCGCAAGGAGGTACCCATCGGCACTTCCACGAGGCCCGTATTGTTTATCTTGCCTGCCAGAGCGAATACCTTCGTGCCCTTACTACCTTTCGTACCTATGGAGCTGAACCATTCCGCGCCGTCTATTATAATGGAGGGGATATTCGCCCACGTCTCGACGTTATTTATCAGGGTAGGTTTATTGAATAATCCCTGGACAGAAGGAAATGGCGGCCTGGGCCTCGGCATACCGCGGTGGCCCTCGATCGAATGTATAAGGGCTGTCTCTTCGCCGCATACGAATGCGCCCGCTCCGAGACGGATCTCTATATCGAAATTAAAATCTGAATTGAGTATATTTTTTCCTATGAGGCCATGCTCTTTTGCCTGGCTTATCGCTATTTCAAGCCTCTTCACAGCGAGAGGATACTCGGCCCTGATATATATGATGCCTCTACCGGCGCCTACCGCATAAGCCCCGATAATAATACCTTCTATTACAGAATGCGGATCACCCTCTATGGTGCTCCTGTCCATAAAAGCTCCGGGATCACCCTCATCGGCGTTACATATGACGAACTTCTCTTCGCTCTTCTCCCGGGCGGTAAGTTCCCATTTTGTTCCTGTAGGGAAACCGGCTCCGCCCCTGCCGCGCAGACCTGACTTTTTTATATCGGCTACAACCTGCGCAGGAGACATGTCCGTGAGGGCTTTGGCAAGCGCTTCGTATCCCCTTACCGACAGGTATTCATCTATGCTTTCGGGATCGATAACTCCGCAGTTCCGTAACGCGATGCGCGTCTGTTTTTTAAAGAAGTCTACATCGCCGAAGACGTTCAAGAACCGGTTATAAAGATGATCTCCTCCGGATGAGGCCTCTTTGAATTCCTGGCCGACCGCCCATTCCTTAATAGCTTCTCCGCCCTTTATATGCTTGTCTATGATCTGCTTTGCCATATCCGGGGTTACACTGCAATATTTGACCGGGATCTTTCCATCTTCTATAACTTCTACTGTAGGTTCAAGGTTACACCTGCCGGCGCAGCCTTTCTGGGAGATACATACGCCTCCCAGCCCGGACTTGACCGCCTGCAAAAATACATCCATTACCTCTTTCGAGCCTGCAGCTATCTCGCATGTCGCCATACCTATATTGACGCGCTTAGCTGACAGGTATCGTTTGCTATGTATGCGGTCCATGGCTTCAGAGCGTTTCTTTTTTAAAATATCGATCGGTTTTATCATATCTCTTTCTTCCCTATAATGTTCACGAAATAGATCAGGTTCTCCAATTCTATCTCGAGATTAACGTTATTTATCGTGCAATCGTTCGGGGACTTAAGCCTTATCGGCGCGAAATTCATTATACCTTTAATGCCGGCATCGAACATCGCGTCCGCTGCCCGCTGGGCGGCTATCTCCGGCACAGCCAAAATGCCTACCTTTATATTATTAGCGGCCGCAAAACCCTTCAATTCATCCGCGGGAAGCACCGGAATGGCGGCATTCTTATCGAACTTCTCGGGATCTATGTCAAAAGCCGCTTCTATCTTGATCCCTTCTTTCTCGAATCCCTTATACTGCATAAGCGCGCTCGCCAGATGTCCCGAGCCCACTATCACTACCTTCTCTACCCTGTTCTTTCCCAGGATCTCTCCTAATCTATCGATCAGCGAAGATATCTCATACCCGCCTTTACGATTTCCCGTGATCCCGAACATCGAGAAGTCTTTTCTAACCTGCGATGCGGTGACCCCTGTAGCGTCTGCCAGGTTTTCAGAGAATACTTTTACAAAACCTAAGTCCCGCAAGCGATAGATCGCGTTTTTATATCTGGATAGCCGTATGATACAGTTTTTGTTAGCAATCATATTGCTCCTTTTTTCACAATAATTATTCTATTATACATTTTTAAGCATGTTTGTCAAGCTTTATTGTGAAATTTTTCACAATATAAGAAATTGGACTGCCGAGATCTCAAGTACTTGGATTTAGGGGTCCCCTATTGGATGGGTTTATTCTCTGGGGATTTGGTCCTTCGTCCCGCATAGCGGAACTTCGGAGTAGAGGATTGTAGCGCTGAAGGATCCTTAATGCGCAAATTGTTTTAGGTCCTTCGTCGGCCTATACAAAAAAATACAGCCTCCTCAGGATCAAATTTTCCTGAGAGAGGCTGCATAAAATTTGGTAGCCGTGGGCAGTGAGCCTACGGGAAATTATATCTCAATTCTAACAGGCCTATTATAACCGCAATGCCCTATTACATCAAGAAAATTTCTGGATCAGAGATAGAAACCCTCACTGATTCTCGGACTGGTAAGCAGTTGTTATCGAACAATAGGCGGACAAATACAGCTCAAAATATGTCCGTTTTGTCCGGTCATTTTTGGCTCAAATTGGCGCAACTTCTTAAGCTATTTAGGGATAGGAATGTCCGCCTGGCTTGACCCGGACATCGGCGATTTATCGCCATTTTGGGCTACTTTTTGTTGCTCTTTCTTATATGCGTTAAGCGCTGCCTCAGCGAGTATTTCGGTAATATTCTCCATCCTCTCGGCCATATCATCAAACATTAGCTGGACATAATGCTTAGGCGCTCTCATAGTGCAGTTATACTGTATGCTCTCTTCTTTCTTTGGCTCCTCTGGCTTCGGTAGATCCTGCTTTTTTATGCGGCCTTTTAGGGGAGTATCTATTTTGATACTCATGGAATGAAGAAATGAAATATCGGCTTCTTCACCTGTTAAGCCTCTAAGATAATCCTGAAATTTTATTCGTTCACTCTTGAAGCAATGGAACCTTTTACCTGCAACAGCCATCTCTCCAAAGGAAAGCTTTTCTTCTTCGCTCTTTATAGCCCAGAGAGTACCCTTAAGGCCATTACCCAGTGCTATTTCTTTTCCGTCTTTTACCTCAGATTCGGCTCTATATTTGGCAGCGTCTTCTTTTGCTTTTTCGATGCAGGCAGTACAAGTAGCTTTGATTTCAGAAGAATCTTTATAAGGCCGTTGCTCTCCTATAACATTTTTGCACCGAGCGCAAATGATCTTCATGCTCTATATTCCTTCTTTTAAGGTAATACCATTTGCCATAAGAGGGTTGATACGATCTGCCTGCTT
>JBAYFK010000191.1:0-3306 GCA_041667225.1 Candidatus Omnitrophota bacterium | reverse complement strand
AATTGTAAGAGTCGTTTATTATGTCTATTCCTCTTACGGTAATGAGGTTCAGTCTCATCCCTGCCGGTGCGTGCCGGGCTAGCGCCTTTTTTACGGATCCCGGCTTCACCCCGAACGATGACGCGACGGCGATAGCCGCAAGAGCATTGTAAACATCATGCTCTCCGATAGTCTTCATCATAAACCCGCGCACGCCGTTCACCGCAAACGTCAGTTCCTTCCCTCTCATATTTACCGATGAAGCTCTTACATCGCAATTCCTGCCGAATCCGAACTTCACTATGTCGAATCTCGCATCCTTTATACGGGAAAGAAATGGATCGTCGCCGTTCAGGATGAGAAGGCCGCTATCAGCCAGATGTTCGAGCATCTCGCGTTTAGCGTCGAAGACCCCTTTAAGGTCCTTCAGGAATTCGAGGTGAGAAGGCCCTATGTTCGTAATGACCGCGGCCGTTGGTTTTGCTATCCCGGCCAAAAGCCTTATCTCTCCGGGATGGTTCGTGCCCATTTCGATCACACAAATGTCATGGCCCTTATTAAGCTTTAAGAGCGTCTGCGGCACACCTATATGGTTATTCTTGGTACCCTCGTTCTTCAGTACATTATAACCTGATGAAAGAACAGAACCTATGATCTCTTTTACGGTAGTCTTGCCGCTCGATCCGGTAACGCCTATCACAGGAATGTCGAACTTCATCCTGTGATGATGCGCGATATCCTGCAGGGCCTTCGTAGTGTCCTTGACCTCAATGATCGCCTTACGCCCGACAGCCTTACGCTTACCGCGCCAAGGCGCCCTGACAACGGCCCCTATCGCGCCTTTCTTGAAAGCGTCGGAGACAAAATCGTTCCCGTCGAAATTGGCGCCGCTAAGCGCAATAAAAAGATCTCCCTTACCGAGCGACCGTGAATCTGCGGATATGCCGGAGGCCTTTACCGTTATATCAGGATCACCCGATACAAGCTTTCCTCGAACCGCTTCGACTATCTCCCTTACTTTCATTCTTCCTCTTTCTCAAAATATCGCGCGCGACCTTACAGTCATCAAAAGGCATCACCTTATCCTTTATTATCTGATATTTCTCATGCCCTTTACCCGCTATCATGACTATGTCGCCTTCTCCCGCCTCATTCAATGCCGTCTCTATAGCCTCCCTGCGGTCTGCTACGACGGCGTAATTGCTGAAGAGGCCTTTCACTCCGGATTCTATCTCTTTTATGATATCCATCGGCTCCTCGAATCTCGGATTATCCGATGTTATTATCGCCATGTCCGAAAATTTACATGCTGCTTTACCCATCAACGGGCGTTTCGCCCGATCCCTGTTGCCGCCGCACCCAAATACCACTATTATCCTCCCGGTCACGCCCGATCCTCTCAGCAGCCCGAGGACATTATTCAGCGCGTCTTCGGTATGGGCAAAATCGACAAAGACCTTAAAGGGCTGGCCCTCAACTACCGGCTCCAGCCTGCCCGGAGGGGGCTCGACCGATCCTATACCAGCAGCGATATCATCTACGCTGATCTTAAGAAGATAGGCCGACGCAATGGCTGCGAGGATATTCGAGACGTTATGTCTTCCGATAAGGGATGTCTTTACATCGAATCTGTTCTTCGGCGTAACAGCCGTAAAGGAGGACCCGTCGAGCGACAGCGTCACGTTTTCCGCTCTTATGTCTGCCCCGCCGTTCAGGCCGTAAGTCAGGATATGCCCCTTAAATTCCTTTTTTAGGGTCCTTATCATGGCATCATCGTCATTCAATATAGCCGTACCCTTCTCCTTGATCTTTCCTAGCAGCTTTGCTTTCGCGCAAAAATAGCTCTTTATTGTCTTGTGATAATCGAGATGGTCCTGGGTCACGTTGGTGAATATTGCGGCATCGAACGATATGCCTTCCACCCTGTTCTGGTCGAGCGAATGGCTCGATACTTCCATGACCGTGCACTCAACTCCGTCATTTACCATATCATTCAACACGCTCTGCAGTTCCAAAGGCCCGGGAGTAGTATTCTTTGCCGTCAATACGGTATCCCTGAACCTGTAATTGACCGTTCCGATGACACCGGGACAGATGCCGGCTTTTTTTAGGATACTCTCCAGTATATATGTTATGCTCGTCTTGCCGTTGGTCCCTGTTATGCCTATCATCTTGAGCCGGTATGACGGATGTTCATAAAAGTTACCGGCTATGACCGGCACCGCACTCCTCGTGTCCCGAACGACAATATGTTCTGCGCCGGAGAACGGCTTAACTTTCTTTTCCGTCACAACGGCCGCCGCCCCATTTGCTATGGCGCTCTGGATAAATTTAGCGCCGTCGCTGTCATATCCCCTGAATGCTATGAAGAGACTGCCTTTCTCTACTAGGCGCGAATCGCAAGTCACCTTATCTATATTGAGCGCCAGCGCTTTATCCGACGCATCAAATTCTATCCCTTTTAATATATCCCGAAGTTTCATCATACCATCTTTCTCAAAAAAAAGTTACTTTGCGCTCTTCGCATGCATATATTTCAGAGTCTCATCAACCACATTCTTGAAAACAGGGGCCGCCACATCTCCGCCATAATATACGGGGTGAGGTTCGTCTACGCATACTGCGACCGCCAAGACCGGCTTTTCTACCGGAGCAAAACCTATGAACGACGCTATAAAACTACCGTGAGAGTACGTTCCTCCTTCGACCTTCTGTGCAGTCCCGGTCTTGCCGCCCGTATGATAATCTTCTATTTTGGCCTTCTTCCCGGTGCCGTTCTCTACCGCGCCCATGAGGACAGCCCTCATCTTCGCGGCGGTCTTCGGGGACATCACTTTTCTCACTATCTTTGCTGGAAATTCTTTTACGACCTGGCCGTCGCTGTCCACGATCCTTCTCACGATCCTGGGCCTGACCTTATAGCCGTTATCGGCTATGACCGCTATAGCAGAAGCGAGCTGCATGGCGGTCACGGTCACTTCCTGCCCCATTGGTATGGCAAGCATGCTGGAAGGCGTCCATTTTGAAACGGGCCTGTTCATGCCTACCACCTCTCCGGGAAGGTCAACTCCGGTCTTGTCATAAAATCCGAACAACTTCAAATATTTATACAATCTATCCGGCCCCAGTATGCCGGCGATCTTTATAGTGCCTATATTGCTCGACTTTTCGATCACCTGCCTGAAGGTCAAGGTGCCGTACGGATGCACATCGTGCAGCAGCCTGCGGCCGACCTTGTACAATCCGTTCTCGCAGTAAAATTTATCGTCCAACCCCACGATATTTTCCTCGAGGACCGCGCTCGCTGTCACGATCTTGAAGACGCTT
>JBAYFK010000190.1:0-3307 GCA_041667225.1 Candidatus Omnitrophota bacterium | reverse complement strand
TGACCGAGACCAGATACGTGACGCCTCCGAGAGTTATGCGGTTATACTGATCGACATCTCCCGTCTCGAACGCGTCAGCTCCGTTGGTGAAACGGTACTTTCCGGTAGCCACGATATAATCCAGCACATAATTGCGTATCGCGGGCGACTGGCCTGTAAGCATGACGTCCGGCGGGAAGTTCTCTATATCACCTACGTTCACAGCGATATTATTGATGACTATGCTCTGCGGAGTAGTAGACTCGATGACCGTGTCGACCTGGCTTAAGGTGATCTTGTCATCGGAGCTTATGATGATATCATACAGTACGCCGTCAAGGGTTACCCGCACCGAGCCCTGCGGTACGATAACAGAGTCATTGCCGTCATAGAAGCGCAGGGTACCGTTGCTGTACCTCGTTACGCTGTAAAGTTTGCCTTTGGCGTCTAGAGTCGTGTCATAGAGGATCTTGGCCTCCATAACGATCTCTTTCAGTACCACTTCGTTCGCTATGCTGTCGGCGGTCAGTTCATACAATATGCCGTTCAGCGTAAATTCTTTCGTAGCGGAAGGATGCACAACCATTGTCTTTGTCGTAAGGTCTTCCTGCCATTCGAATGTGACGGCGCCGCTGTCGGACCATATTATGGTGTAAAGTACGCCGTTGGCTTCAATGATCTTGTGCGCGGTCTGTGTCGGTTGGGCGCATTCGCTCAATCTGTTGCCTTCCGTCTTGTCTATGTCATATTCTATGCCGTCTATAGTGACCTTGCTGCCGCTCTCCTCTGATCTCCAGAGCAGCCCTGTTACCATATCGTTCCTGCCATTGGTAAAGCGCAGGTCGCCGGAGCCAATATCCGTATAGTAGTAGAACATCATGCCGCGCAGCATGAATGCGCCTTCCAGAGGCGTATCCGGACCGGCGACATTATCTTCGAGGCTTATCGAATCGACCGCGGGCGTTGCCGCTGTATAAGCGCCCAACACCAGGTCACGGTCAGTATCGTTGACTATAAGGTCATTATTTACATCAGCAAGGCGCCCTGCATGTTCCTGTATAAAGACATCCTTAACTTCAACGCTGCGCTCTCCGGTCATATTGTAGTCCGCCGGCACTTCCCAGGTGATCTTTATCTCGTGTTCACCCTTATCGATGAATATGACGGCGCTGCCGAGCTGGTAGTCCACGCCATCCGACCATATCCTGAATGTTCCTTTATTGATGCCGTCCACCCATACATCGAAGTCGTAAGATATCTTATAGCCTCCGACCTTGGGTGTATCGAGGCCTTCGAAGGTCTTCGCGAAGAGCCCTATGTCGTAAAGGCCTCCGGCGGCTATATTAGTCATATAATTCATCTCGTTATGAGAGAACTTTTCGCTCGTCGACCCGAACATCTTCTGCATGTCGAATCCTTCGAAGTTGTCCTTATGTTCGGTCGTGTAATCTGAAGCGTACGTTCTGGCGTATAGGCGGTCTCCGTCCTCGTAGAAACCGTAAGTATCCTGTACGCTTATATACTGTCCGTAGCCGTCATCCAGGGCATAGCGGTGTTTGGGATCCGTGTCACTAGCTGAGAAGGTATATATCTTGTTATCGATGGAGAGAGCCGTGACTTTCTCGCTGGCCGTGCCTGTCTCCATAAGAGCTATCGTGCCATCAGGGTTCAGAGATACTATATAGACGATGCCATCATCAAGCTTTACAGTGCCGGTGGCCGGGTCGGTCTTATAGGTCTTCTCCAAACCGTTCACCATAGTAGTAATGAGGTAAGAGCATGCGTCGCGGCCGTCTTCGGTAGGCTCAGCGTCCCTGACCATATATATCTTCGGGCTGTCGCCTATCAAGATCTCGTAGGTAGAGCGGGTAAGCGTGTGTTCGGTCTCAAGGTGGATATCGCCGGTCTTCGTATTGACGGTCACTAAGAACCTTTCGCCGGGCATGCGTATGACCGAGCGATAAATGCCGTCTTCAGGGATAGCTGCCGGCACTGTCGTAAATACTCCTCCCGTCCTCTGGTCATAGGTGAACTTGATGCTGTACAAACCGCCCTCTGTTGTACGGTCTATCGTATAGTACTTATTATTGTACATGAACTCTGTCTGTGTGCCCGCGATAGAGAACTGTGAATACACCGGCTCGAGACTTATCTTATTCCCGCTGCCCTTCACGAGCTTGAATTTGAAGGCTCTGATATATACGAATTCGTCCAAGCCCTGGTAGAACGTCTCCACCTGGTCGGATTCATCGAATACATTAGAAATGATGTGGTTAGTCTTTGCCGGATCTGCCCTGTCGGAGATCGTGTAATATTCGCCGTTAAGCTCGAACGCCCTGACAGCGCTCTGCACCGCGGAGCCTCTCGGGGTCTTCTTCACGAGCCCCGCGAAATTGCCGGCGTCCGTATTGACCCTGTATATATCTCCGCCGATACTCACATACTCAAACCCATCCGTCGTATATGTGGTGCTTACGACGGCTTTGGCGTCCGCCTTATAAGCTTCCATGACATAGAAGTGTCCGTCTTTCTTGCGAACCGTATAGAATTTGTCTCCAAGTTTAAAGTCGGCTGCTTTGTAGCTGGTAATATCGGTCTGGACGAGGCGCACATTGGACGGATCGTCGATATCCCTGACGATGTCGTATGTATTCCCGCCGCCGAATGTGACCGTACTTTCGTAAGGATTCGATTCGAAGAGGTTCGGATGGTAAGATCCCGTCTTTACCCTTTCACCGTTCTCGTCAAGGACCTCATCACCGTAATCGTCGCCGCTCGTGACCGTCTGTACCGTCTTATAGTGCCATGTGCCGTCGATCCCGCCCTTCCATCCGGTCCTGCCCGCGGCAACGGAGTAGCTGCCTTTGCGCTCATCGAGTTTCAGGTACTGTAAGCCTATCTCAACGCCTGGGCCGGATAGAGCGCCTTCGGGCACGCTCGTCAATTTAATGGCTATGACCGACTGTGTCGCCGGGTCATATTCCCTTATTATCTTGTAATTCTTACCGCTCAATGTCACATACTCCTGGCCCTTCTCGATGACGACCGTAGTATAATCGGAAGGCCAGTCTCCGTCCATGGCGGTATAGCCGGGATCCACTACGTCATAAGCGATATATAGTGTTTCGGCCGAGTCGAGCGCGCCGTTGCCATTAAGGTCCTCACCCGGATCGAGTATATCGTTGCCATTCACATCCTCGGACTGAGGATCGGCTTCCTTGAACGTATCGTAATATATGTCTGCATTGATCTCTTCGTTGTATAACTTCACCGTATTGACGTATTCGGTCTTCATCTCAATAACTCCGGGACCCATCGTAGAGATAAG
>JBAYFK010000189.1:0-3321 GCA_041667225.1 Candidatus Omnitrophota bacterium | reverse complement strand
TTCTCCCGTTATCATCCTTTAATAACGCCTATCGGGCGCATTCTGCATACGCGTTTCGAAATTCCTGCGCCGCTGACAACATCAACGACTTCATTTACATCCTTATAAGCTTCCGGCGCCTCTTCGGCTAAAGTCTCCCGGCCGCTTGAGAGGACTATTATACCCTTTTTTTCCAATTCTTTCGATATAGATCTGCCGCGGCACGCCCTGATCGCTGCCGATCTCGACATAAGCCTGCCCGCGCCGTGGCATGTGCTGTAAAAAGTCTCTTCCGCTCCCCTCGTCCCCGTCAACAAATATGAATTCCTGCCCATGTCGCCAGGTATTATTACAGGTTGTCCCGTCTTCTGATACTTTGCCGGCAAGTCCGGATGTCCGGGCGGGAACGCTCTCGTCGCGCCTTTTCTATGAACGCAGAGGAGACGCTCTTTTCCGTCGATCTTATATCTTTCAAGTTTCGCTATATTGTGCGCCACATCATAGACGAGCGTCATACCAAGATCCCGTGGCGACATCGCGAATACCTTTTCGAAAGTCTTGCGAGCAAGGTGCATCAGGCATTGCCTGTTAGCCCACGCGTAATTTGCCGCGCACCTCATGGCGCCCAGATACTGTCCTGCCTCGGGTGACTTTACCGGCGCGCATGCGAGCTGTCTATCCGGGACTTCTATTCCGTATTTCGAAAGGCAGTGCACCATGCTGCGCGTGTAATCTTCGCAGACCTGGTATCCAAGCCCTCGCGATCCCGAATGTATCATCACCGTAACGCCGCCGAGATGCAGTCCAAATTCCGCTGCGGCCTCTTTATCGAATATCTCGTCGATGACCTGGACTTCTAAAAAATGATTGCCAGAGCCTAGCGTGCCGGACTGGTCCTTGCCGCGCTCATAAGCCCTCTCGGATACGGCGGCAGGGTCGGCGCCTTTGAACGCACCGTGTTCTTCTGTACTCTCAAGGTCTTCCGCCGTGCCGTAGCCGTGGTCTACGACCCATTTAGCGCCGTCGACAAGGAGCTTACGCTCTTCTTTGACGCTCACCTTTATGTCGCCTTTTGAACCGACGCCTGCGGGCACATCATTATAAAGAGCGTATACCAGGTCCTTAAGCCTGGGTTTCACTTCATCTACTGTCAAATTTGTTCTGACCAGGCGAACGCCGCAATTTATATCGAAGCCTACTCCGCCCGGCGATACCACGCCGCCTTCTTCCACATCCGTCGCAGCGACGCCGCCTATCGGGAAACCGTAGCCCCAGTGTATGTCCGGCATTGCGTAAGAATTTTTTACTATCCCCGGGAGGAACGCGACATTGGCGACCTGCTGGGCGGCACGGTCAGATAATATCGTTTCGAGCATCCGCTCATTGGCAAATATTACGCCGTCGACGCGCATGCCCGGCTTATGACTCTTGGGTATCCGCCACCTGTATTCGTCTATCCGCTCTAATTGCCCGTCCCAGAAAGCCATCGCTTCTGCCTCTACACGTCGAATATGATATCTACCTGAAAACCCTCGTCTGTCTTATTGATCGACATACCGCTGTAAGTGACGGACTTTATCTCGGTCTTGAGCCTGTTCCTGTTGGCCCCGACCTCCCGCCCGAACGCTTTCGCCTTTATATACTTATCCGAGATCTCGCCTATCTCGAATTTGGAGAATATGATGCCTCTCGTGTAAAAATTGTACAATAGCTCGTCGAGCCACGCGACAAGGAGGTCTTCCTTATTGGAAGCGTTTATCTCAAAATGCTGGGTGACGGGGCTCTTCATACCTTCGAGATCGGCGATCACATCGAACATGGAGAAAGCCGCATTCTCAAATAGTTCTTTAAGGTCCTTACCGTAGACGTGCATCCCTATGTCGGCCGTATGAGGAAATTGTTCGAATCGCTTCATGGAGCCTCCTTTCATTTCGAGAGAAGGAATATGCCGATATCGGCAAAGGCGTTGGGGAATAGATATACCCTGATCTTCCTGCCCTGATAGACGCCTTTTTCGACGCGGATACCCTTTTCCCTGCAGTAATCGAGAAAATCGGCTATGGAAAAGAAGTGAAGGTTGGGCGTATCGTACCAATTGTACGGCAGCGACTTTGTAACGGGGACCTTGCCCTTCAGGCCAAGGCGCAGCCTCGCCCGGAAGTAAGCGAAGTTCGGGAATCCTACGATAACCTTCTTCCCGACCCTCAGGGCGTCCTGAAGTACGAGATCGAGGTGCCTTATCTGCTGCAAACTCTGGTTAAGTATCACGAGATCAAAAGACCCGTCGCGGTATTCGGAGAGCCCCGAATCGATATCGCCGTGGAATACGCTTAAGCCTTTAGCTACGCATTTATAGATCGCCTGCTCGTCGATCTCGATACCTCTGGCTTTTACGTTCTTCTCTTTTACGAGGAGCTCGAGGAGATCCCCCTCGCCGCAACCGAGGTCGAGGACCGAAGAGCCTTCCGGCACGAGTTCCAATATCAATTTGTGGTCCGGCCGCACTACGCCGTTAGTCTCATCCATCGCTAAACCTCTTTTTTATGCCGCGGATACTTTCTTAAGAAAATGTTTTATAAGGTGCGTCTCTTCATTGATCTCGAGAAGGAACGCATCATGGCCGTACGTCGAATCTACTTCGCAATAAGTGGCGTCGATACCCGACTGCTTACATGCCTTAACGACCTCTTTGGACTGGTAAGCCGGGTAGAGCCAGTCCGATTTGAACGCTATCACCATCACCTTGGCCGGGATCCCTTCCAACTTCTCGAATAGAGGTTTTCCGTCGGAAGCATCAAAATTATCCATCGCCTTAGTTATATAAAGATAGGAGTTCGCGTCGAACCTCTTCACGAAATTATCTCCTCTGTAATGGAGATAACCTTCGACCTCAAAATCTGCCGTGAACTTGAACGTCTCTTTAGAATCGGTCCGCTGCCTGCCGAACTTCTTCATCATCGAATCGTCGCTCATGTACGTTATGTGGCCTATCATCCTGGCTACCGCGAGCCCTTTTGCCGGATGAGGGCCGTCGTAATAGTTGCCGCTCTTCCAGTTGGGGTCTGCCATGATCGCCTGCCTGCCCACCTCGTTGAATGCGATCTGCTGGGGCGAATGTTTCGCCGCAGTCGCTATCGGTATCGAGCTCTTGATACGCTTCGGATGCATCGTGAGCCACGCGAGAGCCTGCATGCCGCCCATCGAACCGCCTACAACCGAAAGAAGTTCCTTTATCCCAAAGTGATCGATGAGGACGAGCTGGGCGTTTACCATGTCGCCCATCGTGATGACCGGGAAGTCGAGCGCGTAAGGCTTATTTTTCCTGGGATCTATCGAAGAAGG
>JBAYFK010000188.1:0-3323 GCA_041667225.1 Candidatus Omnitrophota bacterium | reverse complement strand
TCTTCTACGTGGACAGTTGGCGGGAACTGGGTAAATTCCGGTACATTCAACCCCGGATCTTCTTCCGTAACCTTCAATGCTTCTGCTACCGGGAAGACCGTCACGAGCGGCGGGTCTTCTTTCTTCAACATCTTCTTCAATAACGCCGCCGGCGGATGGACACTGCAGGATGCCATGACGGTCACTGGCAATTTTACTGTAACTAATTCCGAAACCGCGGTCACCGGCATCAACCTGAACGGCAAAGCCGTAAACGTAACCGGGAATTTTGCCGTTAACGGCGGCAAGGTTACTGCAGGAGCCTCAGCGATCGCAGTAGGCGGCAATTGGACGATAACCAGCGGCGCTTTCGTACCCGGCACATCTACAGTCACCTTTACAGCCACCTCGATCGGTAAGACGATAACGGCTGGAGGTTCTTCATTCTACAATGTGATATTCAACGGAGCGGCAGGCGAATGGAGCGCGCAGGATACGATGAATATCACAGGAAATTTGACGCTCCAGAACGGTACGTTCAAGCTTAACGCCAAGACCGTGAATGTCGGGGTTAATTTCTCCAAGACTGGCGGCATTCTAAATATGGTAGCTTCATCCATACTGGACATAGCCGGCAATTTCACTATTACGGGCGGAACTTCCAGTATAACGGGCGGCACGATATACGTTGGCGGCAATGTCGCCATATCCGGCAACAATTCGTTCGATCCTACTACCCTGTATTTTTATATGGATGGTACTACCGACACCACCCTATCCATCAGCGGCATTAACAACGATCTTGGATCGGGCACAAGCTCATATTTCTATGTCAATAAGACAGACTCGACAGATAAAGTTACATTGCTTACAAATATTAACGGAAGCCACTTCTACCACCAGGAAGGCATATTCGACGTAAACGGTTTTACCGCTACGTTCTATGGCGTCTATTACGGATATAGCGGCGCAAAGTTACAGATGACATCAGGAACTTTCCGGTGCGGTACCAGCGGATATAACGGCGGCCTTTACAGCCCGTGGTGGGTAGAGAGCGGGTGGACAGAGAATATATCGGGTGGAACGATAATCGTGTACGGCGGAAAACATGCCACCTACGGCACAGCGTACTTCTCCAACGGCTCCAACTTCACCCCTACAGGAGGGACGTTCAAGTTCCTCGGATGGGATACTGCTTCAATATATGTGGCTGATATCGACGCTGCAGATTTCAATTTTTATAATCTTGTCATCGATGACGCATACAATGGAAAGACGGTAGAGATTAATACCAATTCGCAGACTGTCGATATAGACGGAGATTTCACTATTGGATATTACGCCAGGTTTAACGCCAACGGCAGGCCAATGGAAGTTGCCGGCAGTTGGATAAATAACGGCACCTTTTATCACAACAATAATACCGTAACATTAGACGGGGCGTCGACAGGCAAGACCATAGGCGGGATATCGGAGTTTTACAATATAACCATAAACGGCGCGGGCGCATGGACCTTGACGAGCGCCCTCACTGCAGCCAATGCTCTTACGCTGAATAACGGTACCTTAACTACCAACGGATATGCGGTAACTACACCCTCTTATTCCCAAACGGGCGGCACGTTTAACGCAGGCGCTTCTACAATAACCTGCTCCGGGAATTTCTCGGTCACCGGAGGCGCATTCAATTCCGGGACATCATACCTCGTGCTCGATGTTACCGACGGCAATACGACATTTACCGCTGCGGGCTATACGTTCTATAACGTCATATTCAAGAACAACTCCGACTCGAGCGACAGGACGATCACCCTCTCTTCCGGAACGATAACATTCGCGGGTAATATATATCTATATACTCCCGGCGCCTACAGGATAATCGTCGATGCCGCTACAAATAATCCGAATATAGTTATTTTGGGCAAGATCGGTATCCTTGATAATGCTATTTTGAAT
Organism: Candidatus Omnitrophota bacterium; assembly: GCA_041667225.1. Classification (GTDB taxonomy): domain Bacteria; phylum Omnitrophota; class Gorgyraeia; order 2-01-FULL-45-10; family 2-01-FULL-45-10; genus JBAYFK01. The sequence continues at coordinate 1,388 of JBAYFK010000188.1, read as the reverse complement.
TATAGTTTTGAAACTGGCGATTTTACCGACTGGGATTCGTATTTTGCACAGGTTACGAGCGATGACGCTCATACAGGTATATATTCTTTAGACTTGCAGAGATATATAACATGGGAAGAAAGCAACAGCTACATCATCCAGAATCTGGAAACCTCTTCCCCTCTCGTACTATCGTTATGGATGAAAGGCTATATAGAGAACGAATGTGACTACATATATCTGTATGTGCTCGACTCCAACGACGAATATCAGCTCTTGTATACGTTCACCGGCACCGATTACGCCGACTGGACTGAAGTAACCTTCAGCCTCACCGATTATAGTTCCATACACGGCATAAAACTCGAAGGATATAACGATATCGGCGACATATCTAACATGTTAATAGACGACATATCCGTAATGGCAGAGGGCGGAACCGGTTCGACTGTCGGTACGATTAATGCCGGCACGGGTACGTGGACCGTCGGCGGCGATGTCGATCTCTCCAGGATAACGTTTAACGCCGGCTCATCCACTGTAAAACTGAACGGCTCATCCACGCAGAATTTGACGGTAAACGGCAATAGTTTGTACAACTTTACTATAGATAAAATTTCCGGCAGCGCAGTCCTCCAGGACACGTTAGATGTCAACGGATCTATCAATATCGCACAGGGAAACCTCAATGCAAACGGAAAAGCCATAACACTTGCCGGTGACTGGGTTAACGCGGGAACATTCACGCATGGCAATAATACGGTCACCTTTAATGGGACTTCTAACCAAAATGTTACTTCAAACAGCCAGCCCTTTTATAACGTCACCGTCAACAAGGCATCCGGAAGCGCCGTATTACTGGATCCCCTTTCTGTAACTAACGACCTCACCATCTCCTACGGCACTCTTAACGCTAACGGCAAAGCAATAACCTTAGGCGGTAACTGGACAAATACCGGTACCTTCACCCACGGAAACAACACCGTGACATTCAACGGAGCGGGAACTCAGGTCTTTATCCCGGGATCTTCGAATTTCTACAATATTATACATTCCGGAGCAGGAACACTACGGATAAGTACTAATAATCTTGCAGTAGCCGGTACCCTTATTCAGTCGGGCGGAATATTCGATGCCAACGGCAGAACGGTGACTGTAACAGGGCTTACTACGGTCTCCGGCGGTGAATATCTCGCAAAGTCCGGAACTCAAACCTTCAACGGCGGCCTCACGATATCAGGCGGAACATTTACCGGTTCGAACGGCACAGTCGATGTGAACGGTCCTCTTACAATAACCGCGGGCACTCTCAACGCTCCATCCGGCACATTCGCCGTATCCGGTAATTGGTCAAAAACGGGCGGGATGTTTAACCCCGGAACATATTGCGTAACGTTCGACGGCACAGG
>JBAYFK010000187.1:0-3333 GCA_041667225.1 Candidatus Omnitrophota bacterium | reverse complement strand
GTGGACGCGGTAATGTCGTCGATAGCGATACCTGGTATATTCGAGCCGGTCTTGGTGAAAGGCAGGTATCTGGTAGACGGAGGGGTTATCAATCCTCTTCCGACCGATGTCCTGATACGAGCCGGAGCGTCGAAGATAATCGCCATAAACGCGCTCCCCAGCTCCGAGGATATACAGAAGTCGAAGAAGAAGGTTACGAACATATTCGATGTCATCGTCAACAGCATACAAGCTAGCGAATACATGATCGCGCGGGTCAGCGCCGAGAGCGCGGACATCGCGATGCATCCCGTACTGCCGAAGGTCGACTGGTACGAGGTCTATGAGGGGCCTAAAGTTATAAAACACGGCGAACTTGAGACTAAGAAGATCTTGCCTGAATTGAAGGCGCTGGTCAAAGCATGATAATCAAAACCGACAAAGACACCATCTATACGTACCTGGAAGACGTCTCCAACCTCAAAGGCGGTAACGCCGAGCGTGTTCTGATCCCGGAGAGCGAAGAAGAGCTTTCGAATATCCTGAAAAAAGCCAATGAGAGCCGCACCCCTGTGACCATATCGGGTGGCGGAACGGGAACTGCCGGCTCAAGGATACCGTTCGGCGGCATCGTAGTTTCTATGGAGAGGCTGAATTCGATCCATGAGATATCGGATAAGAGCATGTCCGCCATTGTCGATGCGGGCGTACTCGTCGACGACTTAAAGAGCGCCTGTGAAGATAGAGGTCTTTTCTATACATCTCATCCCACAGAGAAGACAGCTTTCGTGGGCGGCACCGTATCTACGAATGCGTCGGGCTCAAGGTCGTTTAAGTACGGCCCGACGAGAGACTCTGTTAAGAGCATGAGGATGCTTCTGGCGGACGGCCGCGCCGTAGATATGCGCCGCGGAGAACTTTTTTTGACAAAGAAAGACCCGTCCATAAAACTTGCTAATGGAGAAAGCGTCATCATCCCTTTTCCTTCTTACAGGTCGCCTGATATAAAGAATTCAGCAGGGTACTTCATAAAAGACGGAATGGATGCCATAGACCTTTTTATAGGACAGGAAGGGACGTTGTCGGTTATAACTAAGGTGGAGGTTGCGCTTGCCAGGATGCCTTCGAAGATCTTGAGCTGTTTTGTATTCTTCGCTAAAGAGGAAGACGCCTGGGCGTTCGCGGAAGAAGCGCGCGATATATCTAAAAGCGGCCGCCAGGGCGTGGAAGCCCTGTCGATAGAGTACTTTGATAATAATGCGCTTGGGTTCGTCCGGTCTAAAAATGCGAGCGTACCGTCAAAGGCGCGAGCCGCGATATTTTTCGAACAGGAGGTATCGAAGACTAATGAAGATATGCTGCTTGCCAAGTGGCTGGACCTTATATCGAGCCACAACGCCTCGCTCGACGATACCTGGGTAGCCATGAACGATGAAAAAGCCGATGAATTCACTAAACTGCGCCACCTGGTCCCGGAGACGATAAACGAGCTCGTCAGAAAGAGCGGTTTTCAAAAACTGCATACCGATATAGCGGTTCCGCCGGAAAGGTTCAGGGAGCTTATGGATTTTTATATGGCGGCTTTCAAGGCAAGCTCGCTTACCCATACGATATTCGGCCATATAGGGGAGTGCCATGTACATACAAATACTCTTCCGTGGACGGAAGCCGAACTTTCAAAAGCAAAAGAGATGGTCCTGTCATTGGTGCGTAAGGGCGTATCTCTGGGGGGAACAATATCCGCGGAACACGGCGTAGGCAAGACGAAACACGAATATCTTGAGATCATGTATGGCAGGTCAGGCGTCATGGAGATGGCTCGATTGAAGAAAGCCATCGATCCTAATTGCATACTCGGCCTCGATAATATATTCCCCAAAGAGATGCTTAACGAATAGAAGTTTTGATTGATATTAGGATTATTTCGGCGTATATTAGATGAAAAAGGAGGAGTCCTTAATGAAAATAAAGATCAGGGAAACACTATACGGTATTCAAGCGATAGCGCTGGCGATCGCGCTCATATCGCCGTGCGCATATGCGCAAGACGATGATTCATCGCGCAATGTGCTTAAACAGGGATTACTGGGAGCCGGTGTCGGCGCCATCTCTTCAAGCGCGTCCGGCGGTAAAGCGGGACAGGGCGCGTTAATAGGCGCAGGCACGTCAATTATCGGCAGCGCTCTGCTCGACAGCTTGACCACGCCATCCAGACCTGCGGCTACCAGGCGCAGGGTAGCCGCTCCGCAGCCGGCCGACGACGAATATTATTATGAAGATTCCCCCGAAGAATATTATTACGAAGAAGAAGCTCCGCAGGAATCGAGTTCCCAGAAGGTGTTGAAGCAGGGTCTTGTAGGCGCGGGTACAGGCGCGCTTGCTTCGGGCATGTCCGGAGGGAACGCGGGTAAAGGCGCTTTGATAGGAGCGGGCACATCGGTCATAGGTAACGCGCTTCTAGACACGCTCACAACACCGACGCCGCAGCGCACAGGACGGGTATATCGCAAGATACCGGCTCGCCAGAAACAGCAGCAGGTTCAGCAGGTCCAACAGGCTCCGGCGCAGTCCGAAACATTGCCCGACGGCACACGCAAGAAGATAATACGTAAATATGACGATACCGGCAAAGTTGTCTCCGAAGAAGAGATATATTATTAACCGAACTTTTCGAATAGGAGCTCCTTTATGAAAAATATAGCATTGGCAATAGTGATACTGATATTGGGAATACTTGCGCTTCTTGAGTTCCGCTATACCATCGAGATACATTCGCCGGTCGTGGCGAAGTTCGACCGTTTTACGGGAAAGCTTTGGATAGTAAATGCGGGCGTACTTAGTGAGATCGAGAACGAAACATCGACGGCCGCTGCTGCAGCCGCCGCCCCTGCGCCTGCGGAAGCGAAGAAATAAGGCCTATCCGTAAACGCATGCGTAAAGAGACCAAGCTTTTATATACACTGGCATTGGCGGTCGCATATCTTTTATATATGGGGTTTAAATCCCTGCCGGTACAAAAACCCGCTTTCGAAAAAGAAGGCGGGTTTTATGCTGTTGAGCGGGTAACCGACGGCGACACTATAAAGCTTTCGGACGGCAGGAAGGTGCGTCTTATAGGGGTCGATACACCCGAGGTGCATTACAGCAATAAGCTCGTGCGTGACGCCAAGAGGAGCCGTAAAGACGTTAAGACGATACAGGCGCTGGGTAAAAGAGCCTCTAAGTTTACCAAGGGCCTCCTGGAAGGCAGCCGGGTCAGGCTCGAGTATGATGTTACAAAGAAGGACAAATACGGCAGGTTCCTGGCGTATGTCTATAAAGAGGACGGGACCTTTGTGAATGCCAAGATACTGG
>JBAYFK010000186.1:0-3339 GCA_041667225.1 Candidatus Omnitrophota bacterium | reverse complement strand
TTTTAAAATTTACGATACATTGGGGCGATATAGGCTTTACCATCGTAAATTTTACAACAGCAAATTTAGATGCCTAATCTAAATTTGCGACAAGCGGAAGATGGCCGCAAAAGTAACCGCCTACGTGGGGAGGGAGACGGGGAGGCTAAGAGACTTCGCGGGTGGCGATCAATTTAACACCGAGGCCGAGGAAATTGTCAGCTATAACGTCACCGGACTTGAGGGGTTTAGCTACCCGCATGTTCCTTATCTCAAGGACTGCGCGCTTAATATCTTTTTTGGGGATCGGTTTGTCCGTTCGCACAGGCACTAGCTTCAGGGACAATCCTGACGCAAGCACCGTCGCGGTCAATATCCTCTCCGGGTTCTCGACTTCCGTTATGGCATAGCCTGTCCCTTTAGGACATTTTGCGCCCTCAACCTTGGTGACCTTGCAATTTTCGATATCGACGGCAAGCGTACAGCCCTTCGGGCACTCTATGCACGTCATCTTCTTTATCATCGCGCGTTCCTTATGTATTCTGCGGCGGCGCGGCCGGCGAGCTCACTGTCGCGCGTTACGGAATCGACGAGGTCGTAGACCTTGAACGAATTGCCGCATACGAATATGCCGGGGATCGATGTAGCGTTCACCTCTTCCGACACTGGTGAATTCGTCTTCTTATCGATCGCTACACCGGCCATCTCTATAAGCTCATTTTCAGGGATGAGCCCGACCGAAACAAGTACCGTATCACATTCTATGTCAAACCGGGTACCGTCCATCTCTTTCATTTGGCCGTCTACCCTCGCAACGCTGACCTTTTCTACCCTGTCCTTGCCGTGTATCTTCAATACCTTATGGTTGAAATAGACCGGTATGTCAAAATCCTCGACGCACTGTACTATGTTGCGTACGAGCCCTCTCGTCTGAGGCTGTATCTCTATTATCGCTTTTACGGACGCCCCTTCAAGCGTAAGCCTGCGCGCCATGATAAGCCCTATGTCGCCCGACCCTATTATCACAACATTTTCGCCCGGCAGCAGGCCTTCAATATTTATCAGCTTCTGCGCGAGCCCCGCGGGAAATACTCCCGAAGGCCTCATGCCCGGTATATGTATCATCTCGCGTGTCTTTTCACGGCAGCCTGTCGCCATTATCAGGGCCTTGGGCCTGACGGTATGAAGGCCGCCCGGCTTAAGGTACGTAAGGGTCTTATCGCCTTCAAGGCGCACAACGAACGACCTCAAGGATACCTTTATATCCGGTATTGACTTCACCTTTTTTATGAACCTGTCGGCATACTCCGGACCGGTCAGGACCTCTTTAAAATACTCTATCCCGAACCCGGTATGGACACACTGGTTTAGAAGCCCTCCAAGGTACTGATCCCTCTCTATGAGGAGTATGTCCTTCACTCCGTTCTCGGCAGCAGTAACGGCCGCAGCCATACCGGCGGGCCCGCCCCCCACGACGACAAGATCTCTATTCGTCACTTGACCTGTCCTTCTTTACTATTTCCGAATTCTTTCCGCGCTTCGTCACTTTGACGAGCGGCATCCCTGTCTCTTCCGAAAGTATCTTCATGATCCTCGTAGTGCAAAACCCGCCATGGCATCTTCCTGCCTGCGCGCGGGTCCTGAATTTTATCCCATCCATCGTCCTTGCGCCTCTCGCGATCGCCTCACGCACTTCTTTCGCGGATACCATCTCGCACCTGCATACGATATCGCTGTACCCGGGATCTTTTTTTATAAGACTTTTCGTCTTTTCGAGAGGGATCGCGAAAAGATGTATCTCCTTCTTACGGTGTTTATGAAAAAATAGTTTCTTTCTCAGGCGAAGCCCGTGATCTTTCAATATTCCGCATACCATAAGAGCGATCGCGGGCGCCGCGGTCAGGCCGGGAGACTGTATCCCTGCTACATTGATAAAACCAGGGACTTCAGCTTCGTGCCTGATGATAAAATCATCTCCGGCGACGGGACGAAGCCCCGCAAAATAAGCTATGATATCATTTTCGTTTATGGAGGGTATGAGACGCCTCGCTCCTTCGAGCACCTTCTCAAGGCCTTCCTGCGTAGTAGAGAGGTCCTCTTTATCATCCGCATCCACAGCCGTAGGCCCTATCATGGGATTGCCGTCGGATGTCCTCGTCACAAGTATGCCTTTGGAGTTCTTGGATGGAAGCGGAAATAGAAGATGGTTCGTCAGATGCTCTTCTTTCTTGTCTAAAAGGAACTCTTCTCCTTTACGCGGTCTTATCGAAAAAGAATTTACGCCGACCAGCTTCGACACTTCATCCGCATACAAGCCTGAAGCGTTTATGACATATCTTGCCCTGAATACGCCTTTGGAAGTGCCTACCTCGAAACCGGGCGGCGTAGGCAAAATGCTCTCAACCTTCGTCCCGGTAAATATTTCTGCCCCGTTACGAGCGGCGTTCTCGGAAAAGTCATATACCCAGCGGTATGGGCTTATGATCGCTGCCGTAGGAGCGTAAAGCGCGGCTATGGCCTTATCGGACAGGTTCGGCTCGTGGACCTTGAGCCAGGCCTTATCCACTATCTTCAGTCCCGGGACCTTCAGCGCTTCGCCCAATTTTTTGATCTCGATGAGGCGCGAGCCTTCCTCTTCGTTAAAAGCGACGACGAGCTCCCCCACCTCTTTAAGATCTATGGAAAGTTCTCCGGCAAGCGCCTTTGTGAGCCGATTACCCTGGACGCACAACCTCGATTTGATAAGCCCGTCGGGATTCTGCGTTCCGGGATGTATTATACCGCTATTGGATTTTGAAACGCCGAATGCCAGCTCTTCTTCTTTTTCGAAAAGGCCTATACGCAGCCTGTACCGCGATAGCTCCCTCGCTATAGATGTTCCGATGACACCGCCGCCTATTATCGCCACATCGTATATCTTCACCGGGTTCGGGTCCTCTCTACGGCCTCGCGCCAGCCTTCATACAACCTGACCCGTACATCCTTTGCCATCTTTGGTTTAAAGGTCCTGCCCATCGTCCAGCACCGTTCTATCTCATTGAGATCTTTCCAATAGCCTATAGCGAGACCCGCCAAATATGCAGCTCCGAGAGATGTGGTCTCAACTATCTTAGGCCTTACGACATTTATACCTAAGAGATCCGCCTGGAATTGACATAAGAGATTGTTCACGACCGCTCCGCCGTCCACTTTCAGGCTCTTTATCCGAAGGCGTGAATCTTTCTGCATCGCGTCCACGACATCCTTCGTCTGGTAACACATCGCTTCCAAAGCGGCCCGCACAAGATGGCTTGGCCGTGTACCCCGCGTAATGCCGTATATGGCACCGCGGGCATTCTGGTCCCAGTAAGGCGCGCCCAA
>JBAYFK010000185.1:0-3351 GCA_041667225.1 Candidatus Omnitrophota bacterium | reverse complement strand
GTAAATTACTGGATAGCTATCGTGCCTAGTATCCTGATAATGATCGCGGCCTTAAAACCGATCGAAACATTTCTTGTCAACATCACCGACAAATACCTTTTCCAGAAAAAATATGATTACAAGGAACTTCTAAAGACATTCACTATGAGCGTATTGAGCGTGCTCGATGCCAATGAATTGCTGGAGATAGCCGTAACGAATTTTAAAGAGATCATGAAGCTAAGATCTGCTGCGCTGTACCTGCTTGAAAAAGACGGACATAAGATCAGGGCTTATCGAGGCGCAGGCCTATCTATCAAGGCAAAAGAAATTACCGTACCGGAAAAGATCGCAGCGGGCTCTCCGGAACTGATCATACCTCTTGTTTTACGGGATAGGACGGTCGCCATCCTGATGCTCGGCAGGAAGATGTCGGACGAATCTTATACCAAGGACGATCTTGGCATACTTCTGCCCATCGCAAAAACCCTTGCCATAGCCATATCTAATGCAGAGATGTTCGAAGAGCTTAAGGTTATCCAGGCCGAGGCTTCTCAAAAAGAGAAGATGGCCATGATAGGCACTCTTGCGGCTGGTATGGCGCACGAGATACGTAATCCTATAATGACGATAAGGACATTTGCCGATTACCTGCCGGAACGATTTTCCGACGCAGATTTCGTAAAAAAATTCAACAGGATAATCCCGGGAGAAATAGAAAAGGTCGACAGTATAGCTTATTCGCTGCTCGAGTTTTCAGGTGTCGAGGAGAAGGCTGAGACTGAGGTTGTAGACCTTCGGGATGCTATGAAAATAGTCGTGTCTTTGCTGGAGCCGCAATACAAGTTTTCCGGCATAACTATCTCGATTCCCGATAAGCATGCATGCGCTATCACGGCAAGAGTCAACAAGAAGGATATGCAGAGCTCTTTCTTCAATATCTTGAAGTATGTTATTTCGGAGGCGCCAAAAGGGGAAGAGGTGTTGGTAGAGATGTCACGCGAATCCGACAAGTCCGTATCCGTTTCGATAAAGGCTAAGAACATTGCTGTGGCTGAACACGTGATAAAGGATGTCTTTGAGCCTATGTCAAGGCTCTATAAAGAGAAGCGCGGTTTTGGGTTCAACCTTTTTATAGCCAAGCAGCTCTTGGAGAGGAACGGCGGCCATTTCACGATAAGGTCGGACAGGGAAGAGGGTAGCGAATTTAAGGTAAGTTTTAAGAGTACTTCTGTATAAGCTTCGTTATCTTGTCTCTGTCGAAGGGTTTTACAATGTAATCGGTCGCTCCAAGTTTCATCGCCTCCTGGGCAGTCTCTACGCTCTTATATCCCGTCGCAATGATAACCTTTGCATCGGGTTTTATCTTTTTGAGCTCTTTAAGTGTTTCGAGGCCGTCTTTACGCGGCATCTTTATGTCGAGCAGTACGATGTCGATAGGGGAAGACTTCATCTTTTCAACCGCTTCATCACCGTTCTCGGCAAATATGATATTGTAATCATTCTCGAGGATCAGCTTCAGGGATTCTCTTATTCCTTCTTCGTCGTCGCAAACCAGTATAGATCTTCTCATAATTTAAGTCTCCTTTTATAGCGTCGGCGGGCAGACCACGCAGATCATGCGCGATTCGCCGTTGCCTGAGTTCTTGAAATAGTGGGGGATGGATGACTCGAAATAGAGGGTATCGCCCTTAGTCAGATTGTACTTTTCATTTCCGACTTCCGCTACGATCTTTCCGTCAAGCACGTAGATGAACTTTTCCACACCCGGTTTAGTCTCTTCCTTGTGGGTGGCTCCGCCCTTATTCAGCCTTATCAAAAGCGGCATCATCTTCTTATTCAGGATCTTTGAGGCGAGCATTTCGCTTGTGGCGGTCTTGTCATGGACGAACACGTCCGGACGGACGGACTTCGTCTGGACCTCTACCTGCTTTTTAGACATTGCCAGGTCCCTGTAAAGCTCAGGTAATGATATCTCGAGCGCCTCGCATATATGCATATGCGAATCGAGGGTACCCGTCATCTTGCCGTTTTCCACCCTGCTTAAGGTCGCCAGTGCGACACCTGACTTGGTAGATAGCTCCAGGAGGGTCATTTTGTGTTCTTTTCTTAAACGATGTATTATTTCTCCGACATGCATATTTATCGCTCCGTTTTCTTCAAGTATATCTTGGATTTGCTAATTGTCAAGTCCTGTTGATAATTAATCAAAAAATAACGACCCCTTAATATAGAGGCCGTTATTTATTTTGAAAAAGCTACTCAGGTGTGTTAAGATTAAACAGCTTTTTTAAAAGTTCTTTTAGCAGCTTTGGTAACCTTGCCTGCCTTGATGCACTTTACGCAGACACGGATCCTTTTTGGGGCGCCATTTATGACAGCGCGTACCATCTGCAAATTCGGAATGAATCTACGTTGATTTATACCGGTTATCTTTTGACCGACGCCGCCTTTTTTCTTGGCGAGACCACGGCGGCATATAGTTCTGCCGGCTACAGGCCTTTTACCGCATATTTCGCATATTTTTGACATTTTTCGTTGCTCCGTTTTAGGTGAGTTATATTAACATAGGCAAATCATAGATGCAAGAGAAAAATAATTTGAATCTTCCGGTACGGTATTTCAAGGGCGTTGGCCCGAAAAAGAGCGAGTGTCTTTCACGCCTGGGTATCGAGACCTCCAGGGACCTTTTATATTACCTCCCGGCCCGTTATGAAGACCGTTCGAAGTTCATTCCGGTGCGGCAGTTACGAAGAGGTGAATACCAGACAGTGCGGGGCGAGCTGCAGTCGGTCGGTTCCCGCCGCGCAAAGACAGGCACGCCTGTATTCGAGGCTACGGTCAAGGATCTCTCCGGAACTATCCGCGCAGTCTGGTTCAACCAGCCATACTTAAGGGACATTCTTAAAAAAGGGCAGAAGGTGGTCTTGTACGGCAAGGTCGAGCTTTTTGATAAACTGCAGATCATCCAGCCGGAATACGAGATCCTGGAGACGGAAGAGGTGGATTCAATACATATGGGGCGCATAGTCCCGGTATATTCTTTGACGGAATCCGTTACCCAGAAATATCTACGAAGCCTTATACATCAGACCATCACGGTCAACAATAAGAACATCATAGAGAGCCTGCCGACATACTTAATAGCGCGCGAGAAACTGGTGGACTTGCGTTTCGCAATGCATAACATACATTTTCCTGCGAGTTTCGAGAACCTTGAAAAGGCCTACAAGCGCATCGTCTTTGAGGAATTTTTCATGTTGCAGTTGGCCCTCGCGCTAAAGAGCCGTGATGCGAGGCAAAAAGAGTCCGGGATAATGGTAGACGCCAAGGGGGAGATCGTCGATGCGTTCAAGAAGGCGCTTCCTTTTG
>JBAYFK010000184.1:0-3360 GCA_041667225.1 Candidatus Omnitrophota bacterium | reverse complement strand
TGAAAAGGTACTGGTCGATGAAACTATCTACAACGACTTCTCCAACGAACGTCGTGAAAGCGTGTTGAAATATCCGGAAGAATATAAGAAGAAACTTATTTATTATAGAGAGAATTGGCAGGTGCTGGTACATCCATATGATCTCGGCAGGCGGCTTATTATGCTAGCGAACAAACTACCGTTTTGGGCGACTCTGCGCAGGATAAAGCGCCGTTTGGGGTTATAAAAAAATGCAAAAAGTTCTGACAGGAGGCACACAGATGAATGACAAGATCGAGCTTGCACAAGATAAATTCTTGGAGAGCATAGGTAAGTTAAGCGACAGCTTCGGACTTAATCGCTTCATCGCGCAGCTGTACGCCATACTATATCTGAGCAACAAGCGTCTTTCCCTGGATGAGATAGTAGAAAAGCTGAAAGTAAGCAAAGGGAACGTCAGTATCAACATAAGAGAGCTGGAGAACTGGGGCGCGGTGAGAAGCGTCTGGGTAAAAGGTTCACGCAAGGACTATTATGAAGCGAATCTTGACGTCAAAGGCGTTATATTGAAAAAGATCAGATCCGGTATGCAGAAAAGGATAGGCGAGATCTCTAATATGGTGGATAGCTTTAAAGAGATCATAAGTAGCCAGGATGCGTGTTTGACCGAAGAAGAGAAGGCGGTAGCCAAAGTCTATGAAGAGAGGCTGAAGAAGATAGAAGAGCTGAAGATCATGGCTGTGGCCGCCATGAACCTGATGGATAATATAATCTGATGATAAGGAGGCATTATGCCGCATAAAAATGTTAAGATCGGTAATAAGATCGTAGGGGAAGGATCGCCGTGCTATATCATCGCGGAGGTCGGGATAAACCATAACGGATCCCTGGATCTGGCTAAACAACTGATAGATGTCGCTGTAGAATCAGGTTGCGATGCCGTTAAATTTCAAAAACGCACGGTCGAGGTTGTGTATACTCCCGAAGAACTTGCAAAGCCGCGTGAAAGCCAGTTCGGGTCCACGAATGGCGACCTGAAGAGGGGGCTGGAATTCGGCGTCAAAGAGTATGAAGAGATCGATAGATACTGTAAAGAGAAGGGGATCACATGGTTTGCTTCATGCTGGGACGAAGCGTCGGTCGATTTCATAAGCAAATTCAACCCTCCGTGTTATAAAATAGCTTCCGCCAGCATTACAGACGATGCACTGCTGCGGTACCACAGAAAACAGGGAAAACCTATAATTATCTCGACCGGTATGAGCGATATGCCCATAATAGACCATGCCGTTAAAGTTCTTGGAACGGATGATCTCATCATCATGCATTGTACAAGTACTTATCCGTCCAAGTCGGAAGAGCTTAATCTTAAAGGGATCGATACATTAAAAAGTAAGTACGATGTGCCGATCGGTTATTCAGGGCATGAAGTCGGTCTCTATACTACATTTGCGGCGTGCGTACTCGGCGCTTCGACAGTAGAGCGTCACATTACTCTCGATAGGGCTATGTGGGGTTCGGATCAGGCAGCCTCGGTGGAGCCGCAGGGTATAAAACGGCTTGTCACTGACATAAGGACATGGGAACTTGCAAAGGGCGATGGTTTTATCCGTATATATGACAGCGAAGTGCCGATCATTAAGAAGCTAAGACGGGTAGGAGCAAATTTTAAATGAACCTTTACGGGTTAGGATGCGTCAACGTTGAGCTTACATCCAGATGCAACAAGAAGTGCTGGATGTGCGGCAGGCGTAAGGTGGATAACGAGTATCCTGAGCTGGCTATGAATTACGGCGATATGGACTTTGAACTTGTCCGCAAGATCGCCGGACAGCTGCCGCCGAATATAGTCGTGCAATTCCACAAAGACGGAGAGGCGCTTTTGTATCCGCGTTTCGGAGAAGCGGTGCGTCTTTTCAAACACCAGATAAAGAACATCGTAACGAACGGCAAGCTGATCGTGGAAAAGTGCGATGAGATCATAGACAACCTTGACACGATGTCGATCTCTGTATTCGAGAATGACGAAGAGTCCGAAGAGCAGTTTGCGCTCATAAAGGAATTTTTAAAGATCAAAGGCGATAGAAAACCGTTTACCAGTTTAAGGCTGATAGGCGATGTCAAGGCGGATAAGTACGAAAAGCTCGGGCCTCTGATAATCAAGCGGGTGCTTCATGCGAAGATGGGGAGCTATAATTATCAGAAGAGGAGCCCCACCATTCCTGAGGTTGGGATATGCTGGGATTTCCTGAGCCATGTCTGCATAAATAGAGAGGGCAATGTTTCCATATGCGTGCGCTTCGATCCGAAGAAGCTGGGAGTTATAGGCAACCTTAATGAGCAACCGCTTGAGAGTATATGGAACGGCAAGACACGTACCGAATGGCTGAGTTACCATAAAGAGGGCAGGAGAGATAAGATCCCGCTTTGTTCATATTGCCATTTTTGGGGCGTTCCAACTTCCCCATAAATCCGAAGGAGAATTTATGTCCAGTGCCAGAGTCATAGCGATAATACCCGCGCGGGGCGGGTCAAAAGGAGTGCCCGGTAAGAACATAAAACTTCTCGGCGGACACCCGCTGATCGCCTACTCGATCATTGCCTGCAAGCTCTGTAAGATGATAGAGAGGACGATCGTGTCTACGGACTCCGATGAGATAGCCGCTATAGCGCGTGATTATGGCGCCGAAGTGCCGTTCATGCGGCCGAAAGAATTGGCCATGGATGGTTCAGGGGATATAGAATTCGTATTGCACGCGATAAAATGGTTTAAGGATAATGAGGGGCATGTCCCCGAATATTTTGTTCATATAAGGCCTACGACCCCGCTCAGGGATCCGGGAATAATAGCAGGTGCTGTAACGGCAATTTTAAAGAATGGCGAGGCTACATCTTTGAGGAGCGCTCACGAGCTGCCGGAAGCTCCGGAAAAGATGTTCAGGATTGATAGGTCCGGGTATCTTACCGGGCTCTTTCCGGACGATCCAAGGCCGGAATACTATAACCTTCCCCGCCAGTCATTTTTACCGGCATATCATCCGAATGGATACGTAGACATAATCAAGACATCCTATGTGGTCAAGAATGATCAGCTTCATGGCAGCCGTATGATCGGGTTCGTTACGCCAAAAGTTACGGAAGTGGATACGATCGAGGATTTTAACTATCTGGAGTACCAGATGGACAGACAGCCTTGCAGTCTTTATAAAGAACTTTCGGCTCGTCCTGTAAAAGGGGGATAGTAATGGCAGAGTTCAAATTTAGTCAGGAGCCTGTAAAGGTCCCGTTCGTCAATTCAAAATTTAGGAAGATAAAGACAAAGATCCCGCCTCCAGGGTCTTCCAGGATATTCGACAAGCTCGGAAAATACGAGTCGAGATC
>JBAYFK010000183.1:0-3389 GCA_041667225.1 Candidatus Omnitrophota bacterium | reverse complement strand
GGTTGATGGCAGAGCATACACCGACCAAGTTTTATGGCACGCCGAAAGGTGAACCTGTCGTAAGAAGATCTCCAAAACTCCGGGTAGATGAAAATGGAACAGTACAGGATGCCTTCAAAACATTGGATGCGATAGTGCGTTCCGAGCCTGTACTGAATAGGGGGGTCAGCACGGTGGGCAGGCAATTCCAGCGTGTAGAGAATACGAGGCGCCTGCGTCTTTGCATCCCGGTCTCTGTACTAAAGAATTCATACGATATTACGCTGGTATTAAAGAAGAAGATGCAGATGCTGAAAGTGCCTTTTGAGCTCGTCGTCACAGGCGTGGAGAAGGGCGATATCGCCGAGATAGACATTCTAAAAAGTACTATGAACCTGCCCGATGAGCTGACAATAACATATATCACGAATGATGAGATAAGGGAAAGGTCACAGGAGATAAAAGAACTTTTGAGGATCGAAGCGCCGGAAGCGCAGCTGAGGCTTGAGAGTATAAAACGGATATCTCTCGAAAGCCGGCCTCTTGAAAATGGCGAATGCATGGATATTCTTACGGAAGAAGTGAGTTTCGAGGAATCTATGGTGCTCCGGGAGAAGCTCGAAGACCAACTTCAAGACGGAGTGTCGGTGCAGATACTTCATGGGCCACATCCTGGCAGCGGTATATTTTCGCTGTCGAATATATTGAATGAATGGTTAAAGATGGTCAGGGATGGAAATAGATCCGCTATAATTATATTACCCGCATTGGAATCCCCGGAAGAAATGCTGAAAAAACTTGGTGAAGCGATCCGCGCTTCTTGGCAGACGCTAACTGCCGCGTAAACCCATAAATCCTAAGCACCAATATCCAAATCCCAAACAAATCCAAAATCTCAAATTCAAAGGTTTGAAACATTATTATTTTAATATTTGATATTATTTAGGATTTGTAATTTAGGATTTAGGATTTGATCTTTTTACGGAGGTACGCAGGCAGAATGCCGATCGCCATTCTGTACTTCGCTACGGTGCGCCTATTAAGGAGGGTACCGTCACTCTTTAGCATTATGCTTATCACATCATCGGTCAGTGGGCGGGAGGAGTCCTCAGCCTTGACCAACTCCTCGATCTTGGACTTTATCGCTGATTTCGACTGTATCTCGCCATTCTCTTTCTTCATTCCATGGCTCATCAGGCTGTTCAGCGCTATTACCTTATCATTTACCTTAATATATTTATGAGAGACGGTACGGCTTACGGTCGATGGGTGGAGATTCGTCACCTTAGCTATATCTTTTATGGTCAGAGTCTTGATCTCATGCTTATCTTTTGTCAAGCAGTCGCGCTGGAAGCTCAATATGTAGTTAGCGACCTTGCAGACCGTATCTTCACGACGTTTTAGATTGTCTATGAGGCTTTTGGCGGAATTTATGTTCTCAGTCATGAACTTCCTCGCCTCGGGGTCTTTCACGATGTTAAAATCATTTTCGTACGGGTTATAGAGTTTTAAACCCGGTAAAGCGCCTCTATTCACCTCCAGCCGTACTTTATGTTTCTCGAATCTTGCGACCAATTCAGGTATAACCTTCTCGGAACCTTTACTCAGTATGTTGCTGGCTGGGCGGGGGGTAAGTTTCTTTATCACAGCTATCGCGTCCCTGACAGACTTATGATCCGTCTTGAGAGCGGCGGCTATTTTTTCCACATCTTCTCTCGCCACCTCAGGTAAAAAAGAGGAGACTATCCTGTATTCCAAGGAAGCCTCTTTGCTTTTACGCTTAAGCTGCAGTTGTAGGCACTCGGTTATGTCTCTGGCGCCTATGCCTGCAGGATCGAGCGCCTGCACAGCTTTTAAACATTCCTCAATATCTTCAACAGATGCTCCGAGGTCGCTAGCCGCTTCTTCAAGCTCTACCGTTATATAGCCGTTATCGTCCATCTCGAATATAAGATATTCCGCTATCTCCAGTTCATCGCTGGATATGCCGGACATCTTTATCTGCGAAATAAGGGAGAGGCGCGGATTTGTTTCGTCTTTTAGATTGTTTTCGTATTCGTAAGCGGATTCATTGCCGGAGGCTGCCGCCCTGGCTCTATATTTATCTGCGGATTTAGCGTCTATGAGTTTTTTGAGGAATGGGTTTTGAGATATCGCGAATTCGATATATTCGTTGAGGTCGCTCACGGACATACCCAGCATATTGAGAGACTGCCTCATCTGGGGGGTGAGGGACATCTTTTGCAGAAATTTTTGTTGATATGAGAATTTATATGTCATAGTTTTGTATAGGTATTATTGCTTTAATGTAACATTAAGTAAACAAAAAGGCAACTTTTTTCTATAGGTTCCTAACATGTCAAAAAACGCTGAAAATAGACACTTGTCCAGTAAATTACACACATGTTAGTCCAAAACGTTCATATTCCATCGGGGAATAGTTGGTACGGATTATGCTTATACATGAATGTATATGCTTGTCATAGTGTTTCATAGACAAGGCGATCATAACATAAAACAATCAGGAGGATTCAAGAATGAACGGTAGATTAACCATCACAGAGGTGGCGAAGTATATCGGAGTTACCCCGCGCACGATTATGCGCTGGGAGAAGATGGGCAAGATCAAGCGGTCCAGGCGAGACTGGCGCGGATGGAGATTTTATCTTAAAGAGGATATGGAAGATATCCGCAAATTCTACGAAAGCAGTTATGAATACGTAGAGAGAGGGAACACACTTATGGACCTTACAAAGACAGCGGCAATATCACTTCTTATCCTTGCCACAGCGCTATCCTTACCTATTATATACAGCGACGCTTACGCGCAGGGCTCTTCTATGCAGACCGCTAAGTCCGATGGTCCGGATACGCAGGTCAGCATGGCCAGGTCAGGCGCCATCACCGAGACCAGGACATCTGTAGATGTGGATCTATCCAGGGTGCCGTCCGTAATGAGGCCTCCGGTCACGGTCGCTGAAGCGAGCAAGTATACTCTTGGGCCCGATGATGTCATCGAGATAGACGTCAGAAGGCATCCGGAGTTTACCGGCAAGTATACCGTAACAGCGGAAGGCAAGATCGAATATAAATTCATCGGTGACGTGCTTGTAGCGGGCCTTACCAAGGCCGAATTGCAGGACAGGCTGAATAACATCCTCTCTGAATACATCATCGAGCCGGAAGTGAACGTCCAGATAACGGAATATCTGAGCAAAGTCTACTACGTGATAGGCGAGGTCAACAGGCCCGGCAAATTCTATATGAAGGGCAATTCGATCACGATCCTTGAGGCCATGGTACAGGCGGGCCTTCCGAATCAGGGGTCATCCACAAGAAAGTGCCACCTGATCTCTCCCGATGGTAATGGTAAGAGTAAGATAGTTTTTGTTAATGTTTATGAATTGCTG
>JBAYFK010000182.1:0-3398 GCA_041667225.1 Candidatus Omnitrophota bacterium | reverse complement strand
CTGAAGGAAAAAATAAGATCAAGATAAACGGTTTTGCCGTTACCTTGAGCCAGTTAAGATCGCTCGGCGATCCTTTAGTCGACTTCCACGGGCCCAATGACCACCAGATGCTTCTCGAAAGTTCCTCGCATATAACGATACTCGATAGGCTATGTCCGGGCCTTCCGCCTCTAAAGGCGGCATACAGCTCCCTCTACGAAGAATATCAGAATATAAGGCGCATGATACAGGAAGTGAAGGACGGCGCCCTTTCAAGAGAACGCGACATGGACCTCCTCGGACATCAGGTGAGAGAATTGGAGCGCGTGCCCCTCGATAAGAAGAAGTACGACGAGGCGATGGAGAAGGAGACGCAACTCAAGAATCGCGAACGGCTGTACGAGAACGTGAGCGCCCTCATCGGCATATTCGAGAATGAAGAGAATGGGGTGAGCGATGCGGTGTCGAAGGCGTTCCCGTTCCTGAGATCGCTTACATCGATCGATAGTAATACCGCCGGCTTGAGCGCGAAGGCCGAGAACCTCCAGTCATTATCGGACGAGATATTGACGGAACTCCATTCCTATGAAGAAGGCCTTTCATTCAGTCCCGACGAGGCCAGAGACCTTGCCGGGAGGTGTGACGCCTATCATGACATTACAAGAAAGTATGGCCCGGCGATAGAGGACGCCGCCGCGTTTTATAAGAAGACCAAAGAGCGTTATGATTTTCTCGTGAACCTCGAACATAATGACGGCGAACTCCAGGAGAAATTAAAAAGTTGCGAAAAGTCCCTGAAAGACGCTGCCGCCAGGATCACCAAAGAGCGGCGAAGGGCGTCGGGATCCCTTTCGAAGATGATAGAAGCCGAACTCAAAGAGCTCGGTATCGCGCATGTCAGGTTCGAATGCAGGATCGCTTCCGTAGAACCCAGGCCTGACGGGGCCGACGACGTCATATTCTACATCAGCCCGAACCTCGGCGAGGAATTGAAGCCCCTCGACGTAATAGTCTCCTCCGGTGAAGCCGCCCGCGTCATGCTCGCGCTCAAGAGATCGCTCACCAAAGTAGACCCGATCCCCGTATTGATATTTGACGAGATAGACGCCCAGATTGGCGGCAGGCTCGGCGCCATTATAGGTAAAAAGCTTTGCGAACTCGCCGAAGACCGGCAGGTGATACTTATAACACACCTGCCGCAGATCGCGAGTTTTGCCCGGGCCCATTTCAAGGTATTG
Organism: Candidatus Omnitrophota bacterium; assembly: GCA_041667225.1. Classification (GTDB taxonomy): domain Bacteria; phylum Omnitrophota; class Gorgyraeia; order 2-01-FULL-45-10; family 2-01-FULL-45-10; genus JBAYFK01. The sequence continues at coordinate 2,181 of JBAYFK010000182.1, read as the reverse complement.
AAGAAAGTGTCCGGCAGCCGCACACTTACGACGGTAGAACTTTTAGATAGAGATGGGCGGGTAAAGGAGATGGCAAAGATGATGAGCGGAGAGAAGGAGAGCGGCATCTCTATCACGCATGCCGAGGAGATGCTCGCCAAGGCCGGCAGATGTTGAGACATCGCACTAGCCGGATGATCCTTATCGGGATCCTCGTTACAGGGATCATCGCTGCGGTTTTGGTAAGCGTATATTGGAAAGCGTACGTCCTGGATCTTGCGGAAAAGGAGTTGAGATCGGCCTTTAAGGAGTATTCCGTAAAGATATCGAGCCGCGAAGTAACGGCAAGGTCACTCATCTTTAGAGGTATAGAAGTCGCGAAGCGGGGACAAGAGGTCCTTAAGACGGGAGAGTTCCGCGCCGACTTCACGATAGTTCCCCTCATAACTAAAAGGGCCGCAAGGTTCTCCATAAAAGATATCGTCATCTACGAGAAGTTGAAGATCCCCGAAGCTCACGGCTCTTTCGTGTATTCGAAGGGCGTCATAGCGTTCGGCAGCCTATCCGCCCGTGTGCTGGACGGTACCGTCGCCGGCGGGGCGTTGATAAAACTGGGTAAAGTCCCATACTACGCAGCCGCTCTTACGCTGAATGGCCTTAAACTCGAAAAGATCATAGAGATATTAGACCTCGGCGAGAAGCTCGACCTCTCAGGCCTCGTCGACGGATCGATCGAATTGTCGGGTAATGGAGGCGCGCTTACGAGATTGAAGGGGAGGCTCAAAACCGCCTCCGAAGGCGGGATACTTACCATAAAGGATCAGGAGTGGCTTAACGCTATCGCGGTCTACGCGAAGGCCGATATAAAGATTATTGAAGAAAATTTCAAGAATTACAGTTATAATGAAGGCAACGCGAACCTTGGGTTAAAAGGAACGAGCGTAGTATTGGAGGCGCATCTGAACGGCCCCGCGGGTAAACGCGATCTTGTAATATCACTTCACGACTTTAACAAATAGGGAGGAAATTATGGTGCGTAAACTGGTAGTCATTTTTGCGGTGATCTTCATCGCTATAGGATGCGCCAAAGTCCAGGTCGTAGCTCCTAAAGATCCGATAAAGGTCGACATAGCGATGAGGCTCGACGTTTATCAGCATGTCGAAAAGGACATAGACCTGATCGAGAATATAGTTTCCGGCAAGAAGATGACCGGGCAGCCCCAGAGCATGCTGAATTATTTTGTAGGTACCGCTTATGCCGAGGATGCTCTTCCCGCGGAGGTAGAAGGCGCGGCGATGAGGCGGAAGGCGCGTTACCAGGAGCTGGTAGCTGCGGAATCGAGCGGGCGTATCGGCGAGAATAACGCAGGGTTGGTGGAGCCGCGCGCGGGTGAAGCGTCCTTGAGCTCCCTTATCTCAGCGGAGAACAGCGACCGCATCATCATATACAGGTCGATCGCCGCGAAGAACGGCGCGACGTTAGAAGCAGTTCAGAAACTTTACGCGGAGAAGCTGCAGTCGAGCGCTCCCGCGGGTACTCCGGTCCAGGCGGAATCCGGGGTTTGGGTGACGAAGTAAAACAAAGGAGGGGTTTATGGTGAAGAAGGTATTATTATTGGTCTTATTGTGTATGATGGCGACCGCGCAATTCGCCGGAGCCGAAGAGACGAAGCCTATTCAGTTGGCCCTCTTCAACCCGGTCCAGATGGTTCCTGAACAGGAATCGATCAAAGGAGTGCGTCTCGGAGTATTTTATCAGGTCAATAAAGATGTTACCGGCCTTGACCTTGTATGGTTCGGCGTGAACAGGGTTACAAATGATATGAACGGAGTCCAGCTTGGTCTTGGGAACTGGGTCGAAGGTTCTGCCTATGGTATCCAGCTCGGCCTCGTTAACCGCAGCGCAAAGCGTTTTGTCGGACTGCAGTACGGAATGGTAAATGTCACCGAAGGCGATATGACGGGAATGCAGTGGGGCCTCGTGAACTGGACGGAAGGTTTCATGCACGGCGCGCAGGTCGGTGTCGTAAATGTTTCCAAGAAAGAGTCTATCGGCGTTGAGTTAGGCGTAGTCAACTGGAACGAAGGGACGATGGAGGGATTCCAGGGCGGATTCGTAAATTATGCCGGCGAGATGCACGGATTCCAGCTTGGGATAGTGAACTATACCAAATCTCTTGACGGTCTCCAGATAGGGCTAGG
>JBAYFK010000181.1:0-3414 GCA_041667225.1 Candidatus Omnitrophota bacterium | reverse complement strand
ATGACGCTGAAACCTACGCTGGTGAGCTCGCCCGCCCGCTTTATCGTCTCGTCCGTCCCTTCTATCGCTTCTAGAGCTATGACGGTCTTATCTTTTACGGCAAGCGTCTGCCCGATGTCGAACCTGGATAATTCTCTTGCTACATCCTTACCGTACGCGATATCTTCCCACTCTTCTTTTGTAGGCTCTCTCTTCGTGAGCACGCCTTTTGAAGGTATGAGGTCTTTGAGGTACGTGGTAGAGTCCATCACTTCGATCCCCAGTTTTCCGAGTATCCCGGCGACGCCTTTCAATATAGGATAGTCCTTCCGGTCACCGGTCTTCTTCAGCATCGATCTTGCTTTATCGTCGAGCTTTTCGTCGCCTTTAAAGAGTATCTCCTTGTCGATCTTACCGAGCATCACTATTCTTTTTATCCGCTCGGTAGCCAAAAGGAGGAGCGCTTTCTGGAAATTGCCCCACTCGAGCCAATGTATCTTATCTACATATCCGGCGAGGTCTTCCTGCGTAACGCCTTTAAGAGCGAATGCGATGACGGTCTCGCCGCTCTCCTTTGCCGCCTTCGCAAAGATGATCGGAAGCTTGCCGTGCCCGGCAACGAGCCCTATCCTTGACATAAGATCTATTTCCCCTCTTCCGGAGTAACAAAAGCGAACATCATATCTGCCTCACACACGACGACATCGTCAACCTTTGCGACGGCATGCGTAGACATTACGCTTAATTTGGTCTTAAGGAGGTCGACCTCTATCACGAGCCTGTCTCCGGGCAGTACAGGTTTTCTGAAACGCGCGTTATTAATACTTAAGAAATAGGCGAGCTTGCCCAGGTTGCCTTCCACGTTAAGCGCTCCGACACCGCCGGTCTGCGCCATGGCTTCAAGTATCAGAACGCCCGGCATTATCGGATGTCCGGGAAAATGGCCCTGGAAGAACGGCTCATTTATCGTCACGTTCTTTATGCCAACCACTCTTTTCTCGGTCACCTCTATGATCCTGTCTACCAGTAAAAAAGGATATCTGTGGGGTAATATCTTCTGGATCTTATTTATATCAAGTACCTTACCTTTTATATCAACCGCTTCTGCGCCCATATAAATCTCCCTCTCTTTTGCGCGACCTATTATCCTTAATTTTTAATAATTTTAGACTTCAACTTCTTTACAAGCTCCATATTCAATTTATGGCCGCTCTTTATGGCGACAACATGCCCGACGAGCGGCATGCCTAAAAGATATAGATCGCCGATAAGATCGAGTATCTTGTGCCTGACCGGCTCGTCACGGAACCTTGGGCTGGTATTTATCGGTCCGTCCTTACCTACTACGAGCGTATTATCATAGTTCGCGCCCTTGCCCAACCCTCGCTTTATAAGTTCTGCTGCCTCGGCTTCCATGCAGAAAGTCCTGGCCGGAGCTATCTCTTTTTCGAAAATAGCTCTGTCTATCACAGTGCTCAGGAACTCTGTCCCTATCCACGGGTGGTCATAGAAAAGTGTGTATGATATCCTGAAGTCCTTGTCGGGGAATACTGCGAGAAACGCCCCTGAGTCAGCTGCCCATACAGGTTCTTCAACTTTAAATATTTTTTTGGGCGCATCCTGCTCGGTGATGCCGGCTTTTTTCAAGGCATCGGCAAATCCGGCAGCGCTTCCGTCGAGGCCCGGGAGTTCTATATTGTCCAGTTCGAATACTATATTATCTATGGAACTAGCCGCAAGCGCCGCAAGAAGATGTTCGGTGGTCTGCACCTGTAACGGCCCCATGCCGAGAGTGGTCCTGCGCTCCACACTTTCCATCCCGCCCAGGTCTGCGGCCTGTATGTTGAGAGAGGGCTTATCCGGCAGGTCGGTCCTTATGAACGTGACCCCGCTATTCGCTGGGGCGCTTTTTACCGCAAGTTTTACCGCTACGCCGGTTTGTAAGCCTACACCTTTGATCTCTACGGGATATTTTATGGTAGTTTGTTTTATCACTTATTCTCAAGCTCTTTTATTTTGGCTTCAAGGGCCTTCACGCGGGCGAAGAGCTTCGGCAGAAGCCCTATTGATGCCATGATCTCACGCGCCTTTTCAAGCGGCTTGGCAGGATACCAGAAGACCGTGGTCTTGTCAGGAAATGATTTTGTTATGCCCGTCTTGGCGCCGGCGATAACGAAATTACCCAGCTTCAAATGATCGGCTATCCCGACTTGGCCTCCGAGCACGACGTTGCGCCCCAACTCCGTCGAGCCGGATATGCCGGTCTGCGCCGCGATAAGGCAGTACGGCCCTACAACGACGTTATGCGCTATCTGTACAAGGTTGTCTATTTTAGAGCCTTTACAAATGAGGGTCTTGGCGAACCTAGCCCTGTCTATCGTTACACATGCGCCGAGCTCCACATCGTCCTCTATCTCCACGACGCCCATCTGCGGTATCTTTACATGGCTGCCGTCGGGCATAGTATCATACCCGAAACCGTCGCTGCCGAGGACCGTACCCGGATGTATGACGACCCTGTCGCCTATCACTATCTCTTCCCTCACGGTTACATTGGGATACAGAACACAATCTTTCCCGATCCTGGTATTCTTGCCGATATAACAGAACGGATATATGATCGTGCCGTCCCCTATTGAGGCTCCGTCCTCTATAACGACATGCGGACCGAGCGCCGCGCTCTTGGATACGGATGCTTTTTTCGATACTACGGCTGATGTATGTACCCCTTTCGGATGAGGTATCCTGTCGGGATAGATGCAGTTGATTATTTTAGAAAATGCGGCAGACGGATTATCGACCTTTATGACAGGTTTATTGAACTCCCTGTTGGTTTTTTTTGATACGACAAAACACGACGCCGCGGAAGAGCCTACCAGCTCTTCATACTGAGCATTCAGTATGAACGCTATGTCGCCATCTCCGGCCTCTTTTATTCCGTTGACGCCTTTTATCAGGATATTACCGTCGCCTACGATCTGGCCGTCTATGAATTTCGCGATGTCGCTTACTTTTTTTGTCATTATCAGCTTTCTAAAAAAATAAGGTTCAGGTCAAGATTAAGGTTGTCAATATACTGCCTTCCTTAGCCTTAACCTAAACCTTATTTTAAAGTTATGTCCGCTTACTGTTTCTTTGCCGCAGCAGGAGCAGCGTTAAGCCTGTTGAGTATCTCTCCGGTGAAGTCATATTCTTCCTTACCGTAAAGCAGCACGCGGGAATTGAGCACCAGGTCATATCCCTGTTCTTTTGAATATTCGGATACGACTTTCTCGATATCTTTCTGTATATTGGTAAGCATATCGTTGCCTTCGCCCATGAGCTCCTCGCGGGTCTTCTTGTCGAAGTCCTGCAGGGTCTTTATCTTTGTGTCTATGATAGCCTGCTTCTCGCCTTTTGCTTTATCCGAAAGAAGCGCCTGCTCTTCTTTGAGCT
>JBAYFK010000180.1:0-3439 GCA_041667225.1 Candidatus Omnitrophota bacterium | reverse complement strand
CCGTGCGTTCCCGTGAACTGGATCTTCGTTTCAGCGACCGTGTCCGTAGTAAATAAGCTGTCATTCAGCATGAACCTGGCAGGGAAATTGTCGTCGATCGAGTTATCCGTCTGCTGGACGATCCCTGCGCCGGGCGATATCCAGTTACCCATTACAGGCCCGTCGTAGCTTGTCGGATACTTCGTAAAATCATCTTTGACAAAAGCAGGCATATCCGCTACCGAGATATCGTCAAAGGCAATGGAGTTAGTAACATAGTAAGTACCGACCATTACTTTAGAGTGGCCCTGGTCATTATAAACTGTTGCAGGAACCTCGTCCTTGACGATCACATAGTCGCCGATACCATTATCATACATGTACACTTTTATTGAATTGCCGCTAAACTCGATCTTTATATCATTAAGATCGGCAGGATCAAAAATAGAGAGAAGGCCTGTAGGCGAGAGATCCGCTTCTTCGCCTATCGCGGTTGAAATATTACCGCCCGACACATAGTAAAGCTGCAGGCCCGGGTAATTCCCGCCACCCGTATATCCATCGAGTCCTACCGCATACCCCTCCTGGCCGTCATCAGTCATCCTGAAATATATATACGCCTTATCCTGTGATGTGCCTGCGCCGCCGTTCAACGCGCTGATCGCCACTTTGGCCTGTACGGTACCGTTCTGGGCAGAAACGCCATTAACGATCGCCTTTTTATACTGGTTGGCTTCTGTGTCGGACTGAATATACACGATGTTACCCGTACCGTCATCGGCCACTTCCCACTCTCCGTTGATCGGAATGACCGAACCGTAAGATAGCGAATCGAGGATCTCATCCGGCTGTCTGTCAAGGGCTATGCCTCCGACTTTGACTTCCTTAAAAGATATAGGATAGCAGACACTGTAATCGGTAGACACACCGACGCCGACCTTGCCGGCCGCGGTATATGTCGTCTCACCGGGTTCGGTCATTACTAGCGTATTGGCAGCTGCGCCGTTCCTTCCGATATAAACATAGAAGTTGCCGCTTGCATCGGAATTTACCCTTAAGGTCGTCCATGTGTTCTGGTCAAAATCATCGCCTGTGCCGTAGCTGTTTAAAGAATTCAGCTGGCCGCTGACAACCTTATAGAACAGGATATCCCCGTTCTGCCTTATGCCCACGGCATATCCATTATTCGCATCCTGCATCCTAAAATAGAGAAGTCCCTGGTTCCAGTAGTTCGCGGTATTGAACTCTATTTTCGCTTCTACATCACCGGTCTGATACGAGGAATCGTTCATTAGGAAGCTGGCAGGGTTGCTGTAATTTACGGATGAGCTGCCAAGCTCCGTGACTACCCCTGCAGCTGTGACTGCCCATAAACCGCATGCCGGCGCATCTGCGCTGACAGGATATTTTGTGAAATTGTCTTCTACATATGGAGTCTTCGCATACACATTATCGAAATAGGCCGCTTCTTCCAGGCTATAAGTGCCGAGCCCCACATATGTGTGTGCAGCATCATAGTATGTACTGTCCACGACCGGATCGAATACAGGCTTGGCCGAACCATTAAGATAAACGTTGATAAGAGAGCCTTCAAATGTAACTTTTAAGTTGTATGTTGCGTTTTCGTCGAAGCTCGGGATGGCGACGCCGGAAATCTCTGTATATGTATCCCCATCAAAGTGATAGAGAATTACACGGCCCTGATAGCGTTCAATAGCTGCCGCATACCCGCTCGATCCATCGCTTTCCATCCTGAAATATAAATAACCATAATGATACCTGTTCCATCTATACCCTGTCAATTTTATGTCAGCCGATACAACGCCATCCATTACCTGGACGCCGTTCAATCCCACCTTATCGTGAGCGCCATAAGGGGTAGTTTGGCTGTATACATAATTTCCATAGTCATCAAGTATGTTCGTCCATGATCCGTCGCCGGATAACTCGGTACACGAAACTACCGGCGCAGGGGCCGAGAATGAATCGGCCGTGATGATCAGCGGGGGACCGTTTGTGATCTGGATATCATCTATATAGCCAGTGCCTACTGCGTCGTTGGTAGAGTCTCCTGAAATTTCATACCCGTACCAGTTATAAGCACACCAATAGAGAGTGTGGGTTCCTTCCGTAACATTCAAAGTTACCTCTTCCCAGGTTCCACTCTGCGTACTATAAACTCCCCAGCCATACCCGTAATTATCAACATATGCTTCAACCCGGGAATTGGTACCTGCTTTTGCCCAATATGTCACTGTCCTTGTTTCACCTACAGGCACATCAATAGTTTTACTGAGGTATGGTAACGACGGGTATGTGCCCCCGACATACCAATCGCTTGAGAGAGAGACCGATTTGGTCTCCGAATGGAAATCAGTACCATCAACTTGAACAAACGCGGCATTATCTGTTGTCATTGTGCCAAGAGTGCCATCCCCAAAATCAGATAACTCACCGGTATTGATCAGCACGATATCTACCTGATCGACCCACACTTTGTTATCCGCACCGCCCGCTGCGCCGGTCCTGTCATAGACCCATCTCAGCTTCACGGTATTCGCCGGGATCGTTATCTGGGATGTCTGCTGCCAGGTAGTATAAGAGCCGGTGAAAGTAGCGAGCGTCGAGTAAGTACTGCCCGGAAGCACTGCCACCAGTTTAAGAGAGCTTGAACTGTCCTGGATCTTATACCAGAATTGGACATAGGAAGCGCTTGTTATATCGCGCTCCATATATGAACTCGAATTGGCATTCGTCATGCCGGCCTGAGCAGCAAAGCCTCCGGCATCTTTTGTTTCATTAGTCTGGCGAATCCAGCCGGATACTCCTGTAACTGTCGTGTAATCGGACTGTAGGCCCAGCGTTGTTCCCGCCGGATAACCGAAGTCCTCGGCAAATTCGTCAACGAGCCTGACATCGTCAACCCATGCGCCTCTATCAGTGCCGCCTGTTGAACCCATGCGGCTGTAGGCCCAGCGTACATCATAAGTACCGCTTGTGGTGAAGTCATATGTCACAGGTATCCAGTCAGAACTGCCTGCAGTAAGGGTAATGTTTGTGGTCGTATAAGCACCGCCATTCTTGCTTACAAGGAGCGTCAGCTTGTCGGTGCTAGCCGTGCTCGTCTTCCTCCAGTTGAATGTCAGTTTCGCGGGACCGGTGAGGACGACGTCCTGTCTTTCGAACCATGAAGTATTATTGATAGCCGTAGAACCTGTCTGAACAGCGAATCCGCCTGCATCACGCGCCTCGCCTGTATCATTCTGGTTCTTCCATTCCATTCCGGTCGAAGTCGAATAGCCGGACGCGAGCGGCAGTTCTGTGCCGACAGGATATGAGAAGATCTGGAGAGTATCGGCATCCGTGATATTGACGTCATCCACCCAAGCGTTCCTATCGGCTAAGCCGGACGAACCCACGCGGTCGTATGCCCAGCGTATCTTATAGGTACCACTCGTGG
>JBAYFK010000179.1:0-3459 GCA_041667225.1 Candidatus Omnitrophota bacterium | reverse complement strand
TTGACTAGATTATTAAGGCGCGAGGCATGCTCCTCTATTATCATCAGGAAGTTGCGGTTATTCTCTTTATCGTCAAGAGCGCCTTCCAGGAGCGTCTCTACGAACCCTTTTATAGAGGTGAGGGGCGTCTTTAATTCATGCGATGCATTCGCTATAAAATCGCTGCGGACGGTCTCGAGCCTTCTTATCTCCGTTATATCATGGATCACGACCAGGCATCCCGCTACTTTATTATCGTCGAAGATGGGGGTCGCGTTTACCTCGAATATCCTGTTTACGGGATACATCAGCGTAAGCTCCGCCGACCTGCCCTGGCCGCTCCTCAGAACAGCGCCGATAACATCCGAGATATCATTATTACGTATGGCTTCCAGGAAGACCTTCGATTCCACGTCTTTTTTAGAGACCCCGAATATCTTTTCGATCGTAGGATTTATAGAGATTATACTTCCCTCTCTATCCACGACGATGACCCCTTCGATCATGCTGTTAAATATAGCCGCGAGTTTCTGGTTCTGCGCTTTTATCTCTCTTATCTTGTCTTCTATGTCCTGCGCCATCTTATTCAGGGTATCGGCAAGCTCTCCGATCTCGTCTTTAGGGATCTGGTTTATCCTGCGGCTGAAATCACCGTCCGAGAACCTGCGCGAAGCAAGTATCATCCTGTTTATGGGCCTGATAGCATTACCTGCTACTATAGATCCGAGGATAAAGGCAAGCGCCATGGCAAAGACGAGCCCCATGACGACTATCTTTCTGATGGCGGATAGCGTCTTTTGCACGCTCTCTAAAGGAAGCGCCAATCTCAAAATACCGGTGGTAGAACTTTTATCTTTAATGGGTAGGGCTACATATAACATATCTATATTCAGAGTCGGGGAATAACGCGTATCTATACCGGTATTGCCGGCCAAGGCCGTCTTTACCTCCGGACGATGGATATGGTTCTCCATATCCGGGACTTCCTGTTTAAGCTTATCGGAATCGGCAAGAACAAGGCCGGCTTTATTGATGATGGTGATACGGCACTTCGTTTTTGGGCGAAGCTCCTTTACCAATATATCCAGAGAAGAAGTATCTTCTTTTGTTATGTATTCGGGGACGATCTGGTTCCCTATCAGATGCGCCTGAGCGACCAGAGAGGATTCGATATTATGAAGGCAGTTTTCTTCGAGGCTCTTGTCTAAAAAAAATGCTGTGACGGCAAATGATATCAATATTACGAAAATGAACGAAAAGATCAGTTTGAACTTGAAGCTTCTTTCGATCCCCATCGAGCGCTCCTAGCCTTCATCTTCGAATCTATAACCGTAATTTTTCACAGTGATGATATATTTTGAACCGCTCTTTAATTTCTTGCGCAATGTTCGTATGTGAACATCTACGGTGCGGGTCTGTATATCCGCGGCGTGGTCAAAACCCCATATATTATCCAAAAGATAGTCGCGGGACAAGACTCTTTCTTTTGACTTCAAAAGCGTCTTAAGGAGCTCGAACTCTTTCGCGGTAAGCTCTACCGGCTTTCCCTTAACTGTCACGGCGATCCGGGCCAGGTCTATGGTGATGTCCCCTGCCTTTAATACCTCCTGAGGCCCGGCCTTCTCTTTGCCGCGGCGCAGGACCGCTTTTATTCTCGCTATCAGCTCTCTTGGACTGAAAGGCTTCGTCATATAGTCGTCGGCTCCCAACTCAAGCCCCACTATCTTATCGGATTCCTGGCTCTTCGCCGTCAACATGATTATCGGTATCGACGCGGTCTTGCTGTCGCCTTTTATGGTCCTGCAGACTTCCAGGCCGTCTATTCCCGGCAGCATTAAGTCCAATATGATCAGATCCGGGCGTTCGCGTCTTGCCAAATCGATGGCATCTTCCCCGTTACGGGCAGATATTGTCTTAAACCCGTCTTTCTTGAGGTTATACTCAAGCATCTTTACTATATCTTTTTCATCTTCTACGATAAGAATGGATTCTTTCACTTTTTACCCTCTATTTAATAACGCCATTCTACCACTTTTTCGATAGATATCAAATATGGTTATTTATCAGTTACACCGCATTTTTTCAATATCGTCATCATGGGGCACCAATTGGTGAATGCCGACTGGAGCAGGTTAAGCCCTACAAATGCGGTGAACCACAGCCATAATGGGCTTACGTAATAAGCCAGGAGCAGGCTTACTAAAATAAAAGCGCCGGCGAGGCCACGCAGTATTCTTTCGATCATATGAACCTCCTATTTTCCCTTCATTGCCATGTAGTAGATCACGGGTACGGCGGTACGGGACAGAATGGTCGATGCCACTTCCCCTGCCATCAAAGACAGCGCCAGCCCCTGGAAGATCGGGTCGAAAAGTATAACCGATGCGCCTACAATTACAGCCGCCGCGGTAAGAAGCATGGGGCGGAATCTTTTCGCTCCCGCGTCTACTACAGCTTCCTCGAGAGGCATGCCTTCCGCGAGCCTGAGCTGGATAAAATCGACGAGGATAATAGAATTACGTACAACTATACCGGCGCCCGCTATCATACCTATCATCGAAGTAGCTGTAAAAAATGTGTTCGTCATCCAGTGTGCGGGAAGGATCCCTACCAAGGTAAGCGGGATAGGCAGCATTATGATCCATGGAACCTTGAACGACTGGAACCATCCCACCACTAAAACATATATAAGGATCAGCACCGCGGCGAACGCAAATCCGAGATCGCGGAAAACTTCATACGTTATCTGCCATTCTCCATCCCACTTGACCGCCCATTTATCCGTCGACTCAGGCTGATGTGTAAAATACTGTTTAATATGTTTTTGCTTTGTATCGCCCAATTCGTTTAACGGCAGTTTATTGATGTTATTTTTCAGTCCCATTATCACATATACCGGGCTCTCGAATTTCCCGGACACATCTCCAAGGACGTATGACACCCTCATAAGGTTCTTGTGATATATTGCCCTGTCTTTCGACAGATCCGTCACTGTGACAAGTTCCCTGACCGGTATAAGTGAACCAAATCTGGATAATAATGCGATATCCAGGACTGCGTCCAATTTGTCGCGCTTCTCTTTAGGCAATCTCAAAATTATATCTACCGGTTCATACTCCCCGGAAAGGTGCGCCAGGTCGACATCTTTGCCCCGTATAGCCAGAGCTATGGTCTGGGCGATCGTCTGGACCGGTATACCATTGAGAGTGGCTTTCTCGGCATCCACCCGCATGCGAAGAAGTTTTTCATGAGACTGGACATAAGTATCGACATCTGTCACGCCTTTATTCGTGCTCATTATACTTTCTATCTTTTTGGCAAGCTCAGCCTGGCCATCGAGACTCGGGCCGTATATCTCAAGAACAAGCGTGGAGAGGACCGGCGGCCCCGGCGGCACTTCAGCCACCTGGACATGCCCGCCATACCGATCCACGATCTCGTGTATTTTCGGGCGCACGGCCTTTGCTATATCATGGCTCT
>JBAYFK010000178.1:0-3470 GCA_041667225.1 Candidatus Omnitrophota bacterium | reverse complement strand
CGCTTGTTGCGTCCGCCACAGTTAAAGTGCCGGCAATATTAACATTACCGTTTATATTCAAGTCGTACCCGGATCCGGTATTCAATACGCCGTTTAGCGCGATATCCAGGGAATCTGCTGTAATGTTGTGGCCCAAAGTTACTGTTACTGCAGAACCGTTACCTATGTCAAGGTTGCCGAAATTGGGATCGCTAAGGCCCGATATAACACCGTTTCCGGCTATCCCGTCACCATTGATCATGAAGAACATGTTTGGATTTGGATTTTTTACATAAGTGCCGTCGCAGATAAATTTATCTACATAGAAGGGGTCCTGCGGCTCGGTCCATGTGTGGTCCAGAGTGCTTCCCGCATATATCGTCAATTTATTATATACGTTAAGAGGTGCTGTATTGGACATGGAGAATTGGATCAGTGTGCCTGTATGTGACGCGTCACCGATCTGGAGGCGGTTGAATATGACGTTCGAGAATGTTGATGAGCCGTTTAGAATGTAGGATGGTAAGGCTGAAGCTCCCGCAAGAATGACGATATTTCCGGTGTCGTCGGTAGTTATGGCTGGGAGGAACTTACCTCCTTCAATTACGTTAATAATGTAATTACTGCCCGTAAAATGGCTTAATATCGTTATAGTGCCGCCGGTCACATCGCCCGTATACGCGCCGCCTGAACTGCCGATATTGAGAAGTGAAACTGACAGTTTATTATCTGTGGTATTCCCGATCGTGAGAGTACCCGCCGCCATCTTGAGCCGTCCTTCGAGATTGAGGGAGCCTGTTATCGTTACAGTGCCGGATACGATATCGAGAAAGGCTCCGGAATTTACATGCAGCTGGCTATAATTGCCGCCGTCAACGGTAAATGTCCCGCCGTTTATACGTAATGTAGCGCCGCTTAATACATCAACTGCGTCTACGTCGGTATAATTGACGTCGAGTGTTGTGCCCGTCTCTACGGTAAAGATACCGTCATTCACATCGAGTAGATTAGCCACTGTTACAGTACCGCTTGATATGGTAACCTCATCAGATGCGTGGGTGTTGGCGATGATGAGGTTATAAAAGGTTGTAGAGCCTGTAATAGTCTGTGCCGCTATCCCATCGAACGTAACGGTACCGTTATTGTGAGTGAAGGTGCCCGAATTAGTCCAATTGCCCGCGAGGTTTATTGTCTTGCCGTTAGCGTCAAGAGTACCCGCCGTGATGGTGAGGTTGCCGTTAATATCGCATGCGTCCTGGAGCTGTACGTAGCCCTGGGCGTTATTGATAGTTAAATTGTTAAGTGCTTGTCCGTTTGAGGTCAATTTTGAATAACTGCCATTAAAGAGAACAGTTGACGTATCCGCGGTAAAGGTAGCGTTCGATCCGAAAGTGAGATTGCCGCTGATGGTGAGCGTGGAAGAGCCCGCGCTGAAAGTCGCTCCGGAAGCGGCGCCGGTGATAGTAAGATTGCCGCAGGTGATGTCTTTTAATGTAGACGTACCAGAAGCGGTAATAGCTATACTTTTTGCTTTGGGGTTGTTCAGCGATGTGCCCGAGGACATAGTGAGCGCGCCTACTCCGTCAGCATCATTATCGGCGTTTAGTGTTATATCGCCCGTCAGACTTGTTACATTTGCATTTTGAACTATGCCGTTCTCAGCCGATAGCGTTATGTTATTTATGTGAGATATCGCACTATCTATGGTGATCGAGCCTGCTGTAGAAGTGACAGATAGATACCGCGTACCGCGTCCCGTGATATAGCCGAAGAGGGTGGAGGTAGTGATGTTGGCGGAATCCTGAAGCGTAAGGTCTTTGTTGGAGGTCATGCCCACCGTTATCGTGTTACTTCCGGAAAATATGAGGCTTCCTGTGCCATCCAGGTTCGTGTCAGCCATTAATGTGAGAGGCCCGGCGTTATAGAGGCTTATACCGCTATTTATGGTTAAATTCCCGGCCGCCTTAAAGCTCAACCCTGAGGTGCTTGCATATAAAGTCCGGTCAATTGTGATATTGCCCGCGGTAGATATGATCGTAATGCTTAGAGATGCATACCCATTTTGAAAGCGATCTAATACGTCAGAGCTCAAAATAAAACTATTTGCTCCCTGGAAAGTGATAGTCGCACCTGAATATGTAGTGGCCCTGAATCCCAGTACTTTACCCGCAGTAAAGGTGAGGTTGCCTACACCGTCTTCGTTGTAATCAGCTTTTAGCGTGCAGGTAAGGGATCCCATCGGCGGGCCGTTATTAGCCCATCCAATGTTTTCATTGATCGCTATATTGCCTGCTGCTTGCAGTATAAAAGAGCCGCCCATGCCATCCACCTGGATATAGGCATCGGCAGTTATATCTCCCGCTGTAGAGGTAAGGCTGAACGTATAAGGAAAAATATTATAACTTGTTGGGATGATCTTCGCTAAAATGGCGCTTAATGTAAAACTATTTGCTCCTTGCAGATAAAATGACGCATAGTATAAAGGTATTATTGTGCCGGGGCTTATCACGAGGTCTCCAACACCGTTAGAGTCATAATCAGCTTTTAATGTTATAGAGGAGCTTGTGGCGCCCATGGTCGTATCTACAGTTAATGTCCCTGAGGTCCAGGCGCTGTAGCCCTTAAAGACAGCGGTGGAGAGCCAGTTTGATGTGGTAAGATCCCCTACGGTATGGAGATATATTATTCCTACAGTGGATGCGCACAACGAGAGTGTATTAGAACCGGTCTTCGAGAGAGTCCCAGAGCCATTTTCATCGTAGTCAGCGTAAAGATAAAGATATCCGTTCTGCCCCGCTTTTATGGCTATATTGCTAATGGTCGTATCAATAATGAGGTTACCGTTTGAATATAGCCTGATAATGCTGCTACTAATAAATGATTTATCAATGGAAACATCAATGGTGATATTGGCGCTCCCCGTAGTGCGTATTTCGAGGCCGCCGAATGTTGCGCTTGTGAGCCAAGTAGAGGCAGTTATATCGGATGCAGACTGTAATGTCATAGTGGAACTGGTCCCTGCAGTAAGAGTAGCCGTCCCCGCCTTAATAAGATCTCCCGAGCCATTAGCGTCATTATCAGCCTTAAGTGTAATGGTTGAGCTCGTTGCTAAAGTTATGCCGTTGTTTATCGTAAGGTCGCCATTGGCATAAAAGGCAAGAACCTGGGTTTTTCCTGTATATGACTGGTCGATGATAATATTGGAATTTCCGGTAGCATAAATATTCGCGCCCCCGAATGTAGCGCCGCTGAGCCAGGTAGACGAAGAAATGTCCGAAGCGGACTGTATGGTAATGGTGTTCGATCCTGAGTTTAAGGTAAGCGAGCCAAGCTTGACCAAAATTCCTATGCCGTCGGAGTTATTGTCCGCCTTAAGGACGATACCCGACGTTGTACCTAAGCTTACGCCGTTATTAATAGTCAGGTTGCCGTTAGAATAGAAGCTGAGAGTCTGAGTTTTGCTTGTAAATGACTGGTCGATAGTAATATTT
>JBAYFK010000177.1:0-3480 GCA_041667225.1 Candidatus Omnitrophota bacterium | reverse complement strand
CATTATCTCCGGAAGCGCGCCGGAGTGGTCAGTCTCCACATGATTGGCAATTATATAATCTATCTTTTCTACGGGGACTATCTCCCTTATCCGCTCTATAAGCTCTCCCGAGAACGAACCTAGGACAGTATCGACGAGAGCGATCTTTTCGTCCACTATAAGGTACGCGTTATAAGTGGAGCCTCTCTTCGTCGTATATGTGTGTCCGTGAAAACTCCTCATATTCCAGTCGACTACCCCTACCCAGTATATGCCTTTTTTTATCTCTACCGGTTTCATACCTCACACACCCCCTCTTTGACGAATTGGCTCTTGTCTGCGCCGCAAACGGGACAGACCCAGCTATCCGGTATCTTTTCGAACGGTGTACCCGGCTGGATACCTCCATCCGGATCGCCCGTATTGGGATCGTATATGTAATTACATATCACACAGCGGTATTTCTGCGCCGCAACGTCCCTCTTGCCCGAAGTCTCCCCCTTAATATAGGTAGGCGCATTTTCAGGCGTGGTGCCGCGCTTCACCTGGTGATAATAGTCATATGTCATGACATACCCTTGTTTCAGCATCTCCGACCATACCATCTCACCCAAAAACAGAGTATGGGTACCGCAATCGAATGCGTCTATCACTTTCGCCTCGAGAAGACAGACGGCGTTGTCGAGTACGACGGGGCATCCTGAATCGAGCTTCTTGAACTTTGTATCTTTGAATTTATCGATCGCGCGCCCGGTCTTGAACCCGAACTTACCTATGACGCTTAAGGGAGTGTCCTGTTCCAAAACTGAGATCGAGAAGAGTTTGCTCGCCTGTATATACTCATGCGTAAGATTCTTCTTATTTACGCTTATGGCAATAGTTATAGGCTCATTCGTTATTTGGAATACTGTATTTACGATCTGCGCGTTCAATTTATCGCCATTGAACGAAGATACTATGTACATACCGTAACTTAGATTGTGAAGTACGTTGGGATCCATTGTTATCCTTTTTTATATAATACGCCCAGCGGTATAGGCGATTCTTTATTATAATCCCACTCCCTTATTTTAGCCATCGCCGCATTATAATCTGCGGGGTCATGGTCTTTCAGTTCATATACATGTTTATCGTAATACTCGTACAGGTTGTAATATGTCACACACACCTGGAGCACGTCTACCAGCGAAAAACCTTTATGCAGTATAGCCTCTTTGAACAATTTCTTAAGAAGGTCCATCCCGTGCGATGTGCCGCGGCCTATGAACGTCGCGCCGCTGGAGAGCATGAGCTCGAGCGGGTTGATGGGTAATTCAGTCGTACCCGCAGGCGTCGAACGTCCTTTAAAACCCAGCGGAGATGTAGGAGTATACTGGCCCGTCGTAAGTCCGTAAACACGGTTATTATGTATTATCATTGTGATGTCGGCGTTCCTTTTTGCCGCGAATATGAGATGTTCGAGCCCCTCTCCGTACGTATCTCCGTCGCCTGAGTGTCCTATCACTTTCAGTTCGGGCCGGGCGATCTTGATCGCCTCTGCCGGAGGAACGACCCTGCCGTGGAGCGAATAGAAACTATTCACATTTATATAATCCACGATCTTCGCGTGGCATCCTATGCCTGAGACGAGTACGACATTCTCAAGCGGAAGGCCCTCACCGTTAAGTTCGCCGAGTACGCTCTTTATCGCGTTCAATATAGAGAAGTTGCCGCATCCGGGACACCATGTATTGACGGCACCCGTATTCAGGTCTTTCATTTGACTATCTCTCCGATCCTGCCGATAAGCTCATCCAGGGAAAACGGCCTTCCGTCGTACTTCAATATCTTCTCAGGTGCGCCGATCCCGTATTTATTCACCAATGACGTCAGCTGGCCCGTCGCGTTATTTTCGACCGCGATCAGCCTCTCGATCCCCCGGAGAGCTTCTTTTAACCTTCCCAGCGGGAACGGCGACATCACTACAGGCTGAATCACCTTGATACCAAAATGTTCCGCCGCTTCGATCGCCACGCCTTTATTCGACCCCCAGCAGAGCAGCGCTACCGCGGAATCCTTCTTTCCGTAAACGTTCACTGTGTCATAACCGTCAAGCTCATCGCGCAGCAGCTTCTCTTTACCAAGCCGCTTATCCTGCATGACCTTGGTAATGGCGGGGTCTTCCGTAGTTATACCGCTCTCGTCATGTTCATAACTGCTCACTTTTACAACGGCGTCTTTGTCCGGAGCGAATGCGAGAGGCGAAATACCCGCAGCCGTATTCAAATACCTCTTATATTGCCCATTACGGTCCCACGCGAGAGGTGTCTGAGGTCCGAAATTTTTCACTGAATCAGCGTCGAAACTGAATGATCCCTCTCCCAGGGTCTTGTCGGTAAGTATGATGCTGGGTATCTGGAATTTTGTGGAAAGGTTCATCGCTATGCCTGACCAGTAATACGCTTCCTCAGCGTCACCGGGCGCAACTACGAACCTGGTGAATTCACCTTGTCCCGCGCTCAGGACAAAATGGAGCTCCGTCTGCGTGCTATATGTGGGTAGCCCCGTACTTGGGCCGGGCCTCTGCCCTACGATGACGACTACCGGCAGTTCCGCCATAGCCGAGAAACTTAAACCTTCCGTCATCAGGCAGAATCCGCCGCCCGAAGTCCCGACGGCCACCTTCTCGCCGCAATACGAAAACCCGAGAGCCATCAGCATGACGGCGATCTCGCTTTCAGGATGGATGACTTTAATTTTGAATTTTTCGGAGTTTGCCGCCAGGTAGTGAAGTATGGGTGAAGTGGGCGTCATCGGATATGCGATATAGGTATTTAATCCTGCCTTGACCATGCCCATGCTTGTCGCCTCATTCCCGGTCACGATCGGCAGTTGTTTCTGTCCGGCGGCGGGAACAGTCAAGACCGTAACGGTCTCGTCATAGACACGCTTCGCTATTTTAAGATTGAGGTCTATTTGGCCGGATATATTTTTCCTGAGGGCGCGGTCCGCAACGTTCCAATCTACACCGATCGCCTTGCACGCGCCTCCGATTATGGCGGTGTTGCGCATTATATCAGGAGCATTCTCTTCTTTTATAATATTTCCGAGGGGAGCGGCTATGCCTTCAGCCTTAACACTGTCACTATCGTAAATGACGGCTGAACCTTCCTTAAGCCTGGCCTTATGCTGGTCGAAAGTATTCTGGTCGAGAGCGATGAGAAGGTCTATCTTGTCGGAGTGAACTGCGATCTTCTTCCTGGATGCTCTTATTATGGAAAAGGTGTGTCCTCCTCTTATAAGGGAAGGGTAATCGCGGTATACATAGATCCTGTAACCTATATCTCCCAGGATGTCTGCGATGATCAGGCTCGACTTGTCTATCCCGAACCCGGCTTTTCCGCCGATAAGAATGGAGAACTCTTCCATAATTAATTCCTTTTCAAAGCACAAAATTCAAATTTATCGTTTATACAATCCTACAAGTTCGGTTTTTTCCAGAACATGACCGTCCATAGCCTT
>JBAYFK010000176.1:0-3525 GCA_041667225.1 Candidatus Omnitrophota bacterium | reverse complement strand
TGGCCGTCTGCAGATACATGAGCAGCCTGTTCCTTGACGAGGCGAGCGGCGCTCTCCTGTTCAGGGCTTCCGTAAATATGGCGTCGAGTTCAGCGCTGGTCGTATCTGCGGTTATAGTGGCGATCTTGGCCGCGAGCGCGTTAAAGGCTGCCTGGGCCTGAGCCATGACATTGGCCGCATCGGCTTTTATGATAGCGCACGCGCTCTCGAATTCGGCGTCAGCGGCAGCCTTAGCGTTGTCATACCCTTCTTTCGCAAGGCGGGCGGCTGCATCGAAGACTACCTCGTTTACATAATAGTCCTTTATATCGGTGATCTTGAGATAGAGCTCGTTGACACTGGTCATCAGGGTGTCTATTTTGTCCTGGTTACCGCGCAGGATAGGCAGCATGGCTTCGTTCTGCCCGAACACTTCATAGAGCGCCTTGGACGTATCGGCGTCCTCGCCCTTCTGGATGTAGGTGATTATCTCTGTAAGCACTTCCTCGCTGGCTATGATCTGTGAAGCATATTGGTTGTTATACTCGACGATGAGTTCGTTGAACGTCGCCGTAGCGCCGTTGAATATCTCCTGGGTCATGAGCGCCTGGATCTCAGCGAGAACGTCTTCAAGCTTACCCTGCTTGTCGGTATCGCCGTCAACGATCGCCTTGCCTATTTCGCTGCTGAGCGAATCGATGAGAGCGTTCACGAGAACGCTGACTTTTTCGAGCGGATTGGTCTCAGCAAGCTCAGCAGCTCTAGTCTCCGCCTCAATAGCCATCTGTTCGGCCCTTTCGGCGGCCTTTTCAGCGAGGAGTTTATTGTATTCAAGCACAATATCGTCGGGATCGCTGGGCGTGGCGACGATTATGCGTTTTTCGCTCTCAGCTTTATCCGCAAGATATCTGGCCATCTGGGCGAATGCCGCCGCAGTGCGGGCATTCTCTGTCGCGTAGCTGGCATCTCTGACAACGCGCGAGGCTTCGGCATATGCATCGGCCCTGTTATCTCCGCGCTCGGCATTATACATGTATTCCGTACGCGTATATTCCTTCCCGAAGGTCGGGGTCGAGTTCTCCATGATCTTCTTTATCTCAAGGAGATCGGCGGCATTCACAACACCGTCGTTATTGAGATCGACGTTATACGCGATCGCGTCTGCGAGAGCTTTCGAATCGGCGTTCGTTACACTGCCGTCTTTATTGATATCGGCCTTAGCGAATACGTTCGGGTTCATCAGATAAGCGTTGGCTAGTATCTCAAGGAGGCTCTCCCATGCGGCCATATCAGCGGCGGTCACTTTCTTATCGCCGGTGATGTCCGTCACTTTTGCAAGGCCTTCCTGCATAGCCGCTATGTCAGCATCATTCACCTGTCCGTCTCCGGTGACATCGGCGCGGGCAAACTCATTCTTTGAAACGGCGCGTGCGTCTACCGCCTGACGCGCAGCTTCCTTGATCCTGGCGACCAGCGGTAAGGACTGGGCAATGTAGCCGGCTATCATGTCGGCGGCTTCGGCAAACTCAACGTTCTTCGGGTATAATGCGGCAAGTTTATTGACCTTGGCCTGTGTCGCATTCAGCATGTCGAGCGCCTGAGTCGCTATCGCGAGAAGCGCCGGAGCCTGGGTCTTATCGTTCGTTATGGTCGCATCCGCGGCAGCTATGAGCTCATATCTCGACATCGCAAGATCTCTGTATGACTTCGCAACTTCGGTCAGGTCGATGATGTTATTGTAGATATCCAGAGCCTGTTCATAGAGGTTCTTCGCGTTCACTTTAGCGATGGCGGCTCTCTCGGCGTACAGCTTAAGCGTCATATTGGTCGGATGCAGGCCCCACTCAGTCGCTATATAGTCTGCGTCCGAAGCTACTTCCTGGTAGATGCTTAAGGCCACGTTCAGCTGCAATTTTGCCTGAGCAGAGGTCAGAGATAGCTTTATGGACTTACGCAGATCTTTTATCTCCACCACTTTCGCTTCTATATAACCGGTCAGGTCTCCGAGGCCTCTTAGCACATCAGCCGGCGTACGTGAACCGCTCAAGTCGAGGAGTTTAACCTCATCTACTACCGTATCCGCAGACGTCAGCGCCCTGCCTGTCAGGATGTACCCCTTATAAATATTGGCAAAATCATCTTTCGAGGCCGTTATGGTCTTTCCGTCCGAAACGTATGTAACCGTATCGGAGGTTATTGCGGTTATGGAAACTACATGGCGCCTGTAATCTACTTCGGTAAGCGCTACGGCCGGCAGGTCGCCTGTAGCTATGTCGTCCATATCTATCTTGATGGCGTTAAGGTTCGCGCCTTTTGCGCGGGCTATAGCCTTTATGGAATAGAGCGACGTTTCGACCTCGCCCGTAGTTCCGCTGGATATAAGGCCGCTGAGTATATCGGATATGATCATGCCGGCCGCGAGGCTCTCTTTTCTGGTAGTGACCCCGCTTCCCATCAGATAGTTGGTAAGCACGGCGGAAGCGCAGTTCATGATCTTTACGCCCTGTCCTACAAGCCAAGCGGATACAGGCCCAAGCCCTCCGGCAAGAAGGACATCCGGATTGACATCCTGGAGCATGCGCACGAAAGGCATATAGAACGCTACTTTTTTCGCCTCGGCCGAATCGCCTGCCAAGCTGAATGTGGACTGGAGCGAAAGCGTATAAGCTTCTACAACATCTTTGAAGAAGTTCATGACCGTGTCCATGACCATTATAGAGGCCTTGAACCCGCGCATACCTTCATCTACGACCGAGTCGAGAACGCCGAAATCTACGGCATCGACCCTGTCGATGATCTTGTCTATCCAGCTGGCCTGGTCGGTTCCCTGGCCGGTCGGCAAAGCCCCGGTGTACAGGTCGTTGATCTGTATTATGCTGCCGTCTGCCTTCTTCACTCTCCACACAGAGACTCCGTCAGAGGTATACCCGAACTTCGTATTATGCAGGTCGCAAACTATCGTATCGGCGCCGATGGTCACTGAGGTCAGGTCTCTGTTGCGCATATTGAGCGTAACGAGCCCGTTGCCGTCGTTATACGAGAGCGTCAACATCTCTCCGGAAGTAGTATAATTTATGGTCTTTACGACATCGAGCGAACCTTCCGGCAGCGTTACTGTCCGCGTCCATAATGAGTCGAATTGATCTTTGGCATTGAACGAGAGTTCTTCGACTTCGTCGCGCTGGGCTTCGATGGCACCCATTGCATCGCGTAACGACGATTCCTGCGGCCTGGTCGCGCAAATATCCTTGGCGGTCGAAAGCGCTCTCTTGTATCCCTTGAGCGCTTCTTCAGCGACGAACATACGCGCCGCTGCGGATGCCGCTGAACCCGACATCGCTTCGGACGACGTAAGCGCCTGGACGAGCGCCTTCAGCGTCGCAACATCCGACTGCACTCCAGCGAGAGAATCCTCAATACCGAGAAGGACATCGACATTGTGACTGGCCTGGTCGATATTAGTTTCGAGTAATTCCGCCGCGTCTTTTGCCTGTCCTCCCATGAAGACTGAGATCTCATCCTGCGTAGAATACATGGATTTGATCA
>JBAYFK010000175.1:0-3544 GCA_041667225.1 Candidatus Omnitrophota bacterium | reverse complement strand
CTATTATGATGGAGTCACCGGTGATATCGGCATTGACCGCAGCTGCCTCGCCTATCATGAGATTGCCCTTCGTATTTAGCAGCCCTTCGAACCTTCCGTTGATCCTTAAATTCACCGGGTCTTTGAATATCAAAGATCCCTGCATCGCCGCGTCTACGTCCAGGATCTTTTCTTCCTCATGCCTTTTATCTTTTTTTCCCATCATGGGCCACCCCCTATTTTACTCCAACTGCCACTTAACATTTTTAACGCCGCCAAGGCGGCCGATATCTTCTATGATCTGATCCGCAAAACGCGTCTCGTAAAACTTAATGCCGAGTTTCAATACAACGCTGGTGCCGTCAGACGCCTTATCAACCTCGAAGTCTGTGATCTCCGTCTTATATTCGGTAAGCACTTCCCTTATAGCCTTAAGCTGATCCATGCCGTCCTTAGTTTCTATGACTATCGTCCTGTACCAGTCTTTCCTTATCATCACGTACTCAAGCCGTGAGAATATCAATAGCGCCACTATAGTCAATATCGTGGTGACGACTGCGCCAAGATACAAACCTGACCCTACGGCAAGGCCTATTCCGGCGACGACCCAGAGACTCGCGGCGGTCGTCAACCCTCTTATAGACGACTTCGAATGCATGATCGCGCCCGCACCAAGAAAGCCTATACCGGTGATAACGCCTGCGGCGATCCTCGCGGGATCGACGGCGGCCCTCGAGGAATAAACATCGAAAATATGCATTGAGGTAAGCATGACTAGCGTAGAGCCGACGCACAAAAGTATATGCGTCCTGAAACCGGCGGCGCGGCCGTGGAACTCGCGTTCAAAACCTATTATACCGCTCAATATCGCGGCAAGAACTAAACGGAAGATGATCATCCATTCATTCAGTAACATCTAAACCTCCAGATTTGGTTCAGCGCTTAAGTATAGATCCGACCTGTAGCCTCTTTTGTAAAGCTCTTCTCCGAGAGTTCCCACCATAGCGGCATTATCCAGACAGTATTTTAACTCAGGAAAATGTAAATTCATAGAAGAAAATTCGCAAGAGGCAGCCATCTTCTCCCTCAGCCTGTTATTGGCGGCAACGCCCCCGCCAACAACTATCCTGGAAGCACCGGTAATATTCGCCGCCAGGATGGCCTTCTCAACCAACACATCGAGCGCGGCTTCCTGAAATGCATAGCAAATATCGGCGATCGTGTCTTTGTCGAGGTGCTTGATTTTTTGTGAATAATACAATACAGCGGTCTTTATACCGCTGAAACTAAAATCCAGAGAATCTTTCCCGAGATAGCTTTTCGGGAAGTTGATCATATTTAGCCTCTTCGCCCCTCGCGCTGTCTTCTCGATGATAGGGCCGCCCGGATACCCCAGGCCAAGGAGCTTGGCGACCTTGTCGAAGGCTTCACCCACCGCGTCGTCCTGGGTCTGTCCCAGCAATCTGTATTTATCTACATCCTCGCAGTAAAATAACGCGGTATGGCCACCGGACACCACGAGCCCCACAAACGGAAACCGCGGCTTATCTTTCTCATTCAAAAAAGAGCTGTAGAGATGCGCTAATATATGATTGACGCCGATGATCGGCAGTTTCATACTGTAACTAATGGACTTCGCAAGCGATATTCCGGATAGGAGGGCGCCCACCAGGCCCGGGCCGTTCGTAACGGATACCAGTTTCATATCATCCAGCCTCTTACCGGATCCTTTCAGGGCCCCCGACAATACCTCTATTATGTATTCGACATGGTACCTCGACGCTATCTCCGGCACCACACCTCCATATTTCTTGTGGAGGTGAACACTCGACGTTACTATATTCGAAAGAACGTTCTTGCCGTCGGTGACCGAAACGCTCGTCTCATCACAGGACGTTTCTATGCCAAGCGTCAGCATCAACGCACCATCTCTTTTAAAAACACAAACTCCACGCCGTCATGCGACATCCGCGGCATCATCTTCACAAGCGCCGCTATCGTATTCTTTCTATCGTGGCAGACGGCAGTCATCCTGCCTCTCTTAAGCGCGGAATTCTCCAATAACACCAGCTGATGCTCGATATATTCCTTATTATCCACGTTATCCAGGAATATATCCCTTTTGGCATATTTAATACCGATGGTTTTGGCCACATCGCGGCATACGGATTTTTCCGATGTCAGGCTATCGAAGAAATAAAGCCCTTTTTGTTTTAGATTGCTCAGTACAATTGTCATCAGATTAACATCCTCCGTAGACTTAGAGCCCATATGATTTGAAACACCGCTAAGTCCCGGGACGCTTTCGATCTCCTTAGAAAGCCTCGAGGCAATTTCGCCTTCCGGCATGCCGCTTCTGATCGTGTCGGCCTCTTCCTTGACATTCTTCGCGTGAGGCTCCAATGGCAAGTGAAGCATCACTTCATATCCACGCTCCCGCGCAAATTTTGCTACCCTCTTTGAATATTTGAGATCGGGCAGCACCGATAACGTGATCGGCTGTCCTATGGAAAATAGCGTATTTAAATCGTTCATGTTATACCCGAAGTCATCCATCACTATTGCCACCTTAGCCCGGGCGGCTTTCCTGGGGGCAGGAACGCTCACGGTAGATTTCTTCTTGGCCTTCGCAGGGCGCGTAGCCGCTTTGTGCGGCATACGTAAAAATACCGTAACTCCGAATACGAGGACCAGGGCTAATACTGCCAAAATTACCGCTCTCGACTTCACGGTTTCACCGACTTATATATCTTCATAGCCTTTATCAGGCTGACGGCCATATTCAACTGATTGTCCATCACAATTTTCTCTTCCTTGCCCGGCCCATTTACAGACTTAGAGCTTTTGGCCTCCGCTTTTTCAAAAATATCTTCACCTTCACTTTTATTTTCATCCTTGTTTTCACTCGTCTTTATCTCTTCTCTTTCAACCACCACGTCCGGTATTATTCCTAAGCCTTTTATAAGCTTGCCGCTCGGAGTGTAATATAAAGCGGATGTTATCCGCAAGGCCGAACCGTCTTTAAGCGAGATGACGGATTGAACCGACGCCTTACCGAACGTCTTCGTACCCAGCACTATGCCGCGCTTATTGTCCTGGACAGCGCCGGCAACTATCTCGGAGGCGCTGGCGGAACCCTCATTAACCATAACGATCAAAGGATAATCGGGGTGTAAAAACTTCCCGCTCGATTTAAATACCATGTTCTGCGCGGGATCTCTTGATTTTATCGACACGATGACTTTATCTTTGGTAAGGAATTTCTCCGATACGTCAACAGCGCAGTCAAGAAGCCCTCCGGGGTTGTAACGCAGGTCGAGTATAAGCGCGTCGAGCCCCTGTGACTCGAGCTTTACAAGCGCCTCTTCAAGATCCTTAGGAGTATTTTCCTGAAATTCTACAAGCCTTATATAGCCTATCTTGCCCTCTATAAACTCCGACTTCTTTATGCTGTGAAGTTTTATTATGGCGCGCTTGATCGCTACGTCCAATATCTTCTCTTCCTTATCCCTCCAGATCGTAAGCTTCACCGGCGTACCGGCCTTACCGCGAAGCTTCTTTATCG
>JBAYFK010000174.1:0-3594 GCA_041667225.1 Candidatus Omnitrophota bacterium | reverse complement strand
CTTTAAGTTTTAGCGTGCCAAGATTATCGAATAAGCCTGTAACGGTAAGATCAAATCCGTTAATATCAAGAGACGCGCCGTTATTTATATAAATGCTATAGATCGTCAGGTCTGAATACAACTTAAGGTCATTGGTAACGTCCTCTATCAATGCGTAGTCTGTAGAATTGGGCACATAGCCGAGATCCCAGTTGGCAGGATCTTCCCAATCGTCGGATACAGCGCCTGTCCACGTGAGAAGGGCGGGTAGGAATATCCAGTTGGTGTTATTGCCAGTATTACGGCTTGTATTTATAGTGGCAGCGTCGCCGATATTATTAGAACCATACATATCGACGAATGATACATCAACGTCACCTTGTATATTTATATTCCACTGCGCTACCCCTGAAGGACGAAGGACTATCAAGTTCGATATGGCGCCTGTAAGAGTGAGGGTGCCATAGATCCCTTGGGTCGAACCTGATGCAAATGTTATATGCTTACCCGTTGTATCACATGTAAAGTTAAAGAAGTCCGTGTTGCCGGTTATAAGGCTCGCCTTTAAGGCGATGTCAAATATGACCGTGTTATCATTGGATATGAAATTATCGTTATTCGTCCAGTTGCCGCCTATGGTTATAGTCTTTCCATTGGCATCAAGAGTGCCCTGCTGGATCACGAGGTCATTATCTATATTTAAAGCGTCCTCAAGGGTCCACTTTCCCGCGGCGTTATCGAAGGTCACGTCGTGGAGGTGCTGGCCCGCGCTCTTTATGGTATTGTCCAGGTCAGCGGCGTTGAATGTGACGTGTGATGTACCGGCGTTAACAGCTATATTGGTGAGATCGATATTCCCTTTTACAGTCCATTCACCCGATCCCATATTGAGCGCCTTTGCTCCGATGACCGACGGCGTATACGGAATGCTGAAATCATCCACAGCGACATCACACGGAGCCGTCCATATGCTTGCCAGAAAATAGATCCTTATGGTAGAACCGGCATAAGCTGATAGATCGTATGAGCCTCCGGTCCATGGAACGGCCGAATTTACCGAGAAGAGCGTCGCGAGCACATTGTCATCGGTATCACGTACCTGGAGCGTCATCGCGTCAGATGTTGAAGTGTCGTAATATACCCAGAAGGTGAGCGTGTAAGTGCTGCCGTCAGGCAGAGTTACATCCTGATATAATATCCTGTCATTAGGGCCGTCCTGGCCGACGGAGCGGGCGGAGTACGATCCTGAATGATAGATACCGCCATCCGCCGTAAATGTATTATAGCCGTATCCGTCCATTCCTACCGTAGCGGTCCAGCCATTCATTCCGTCTTCGAACCCGCCGTTCTCTATAAGATCTTCCGATCCCGTAAGCTCTCCGACGTCCCCGTAAATAACGACATCAGGGTTGTTCGTCGCGGCATCGACGGTGATCATTTTTGAATCTGCGGTATAAAGGTAGAAATTGCCGTTGAATATGAAATTACCGGCGCCCAATGTGATCGTTCTGTCGTATGAGCTTGACATGTTCTTGAAGATGACGTTATTGAAAGCGTATCCTGTTCCGGTAAAAGTACTGTCAGCGTTCGTCGCGTCAAGTATAAGGGTCGATGACTCAGCGTTATAAATACCTCCTGTTACCGAGTAGTCGCCGTAAGACGTGATCGTGGACGACCCCGCGTTGAACGTACCGCCGGTCTGGCTATAAGATCCGGATTTTAAAGCATATCCATCCGTGCTCAACATGCCGTTCGTGAGGATCAGGCTGTTCTCTACAGTGCATCCGTTCAGGAGTGTCCATGAACCGGTGCCGTTAAATATCAGGTTGTTAAAAGATTTTCCTCCGGACGAGATCTCTGTGTCGATCGATGAAGAGTCAAAGGTCACAGTATTGCCGCCCCAAACAAAGGTACCTCCGTATACGCTCCAATTTCCGGCTACGGTGAAGTTTCCTGACGGCGCGGTAAATGTGCCGGCATTAGAGGACATATAAAAATTTCCGTTCACGTCTACGGTACCCGTAGAACCTGTAAAATTGGCGTAGTCGTAAAGATAGAGGTTATTAAAGGTCTGAGCTCCGGATCCGGCAAGGTAGGTGCACCAATTTATGCCAACATTGCCATTGACAGTTATTGCCCTGCCGTTAGCATCGAATGTATCGCCTCCAATATTCAAATAGCTGTTTACAGTAAGGTCATTATTAACGACCCTTAATATGTATCCGTAAAAATTGATATTGAAGAATGACGCGCCGCCTGAATCGAGCGTCTGGGTCGAGCTGTAGTTATCGAAAACAACATAGCCTGTTCCGGGATTGAAAGTACCGCCCGTTTTAGACCAGTTGCCATAAATATATAAATTGGATGGGGCATTAAGGATACCGCCGGAAAGATTTAAATTCCCGTTCACATCGACTGTGCCTGTCGAACCCGTAAATGTTCCGCCCGATATAGTTAGTCCTCCGTTAAATGTCTGATATCCGGACTTTGACTGGTACTCTCCGCTGGAGACGGTAGTGAGCCCGGTAACGGTCACGGCCCTGCCGTTTGCATCGAATGTGCCGTTAGACTGGGTCAGTGCGCCCGCGATGGTAAGATTATAAGTAGTTACGCGCAATATCCCGGAACCGGAATGGATAAGATTGTAGAAGCTCGAAGATCCTGGGATGAGCACCTGAGTGCCAGTGCCGTCAAATGTCACCGTATTATTGCCGTGCGTATATGTACCGGAGTTCGTCCAGTTGCCCGCGACGGTCATCGCTTTGCCGTTGGTCGTGAATGACCTGCCGGAGTTGATGGTGAAGTTGCCGTTCACATCCATGCCTTGAGTGCTGTCCGATGTGATGGAGCCGGATCCAATGATCTCGACGTTATTAAAGTATGTCCCTGCCTTCATCAAGCGTATATAATCAAATATCTTGAGAATGGCAGTACCGCTTCCGTAATAGTTTCCACCTTCGGAGTCTTGTTCGCGATAATAGCCATTGCTTGTGATCGTGCCGCCAGTATGGTTGATCGTACCCTGATAATTCGGAATATTGCCGCATGTGATGGTGCCGCCGGAAATGTTCATAACGCTATCATAATTATTGACGTTATAGAGATAAATGCCTACGGATATATTTGCTGTCCCGGATACATTGAGAGTTCCGCCCCAATTCATGAACGATTTGATTATGTTAAGATTTCCGCCGGATATCGCGTATACGCCACTTGAGTAATTCTGGACTCCGCTTTCGCTGTTAACCGCATCGTTGATAGTAACGGAACCCGCAGCCTGTTCGACGGTTCCGTAATTAAATAGCGAAGAAGAGAGCGTCAACGAATCGGATGCGTTATCAAGACGCAGTTTCTTTCCCGCCTGGATCGTAACGGCATTCGCCGTAACCGCGACGCTATTGATATCAAGCTGATTCGAGGATCCGATTATCATATCGTAGAATGCTGTTGCGCCGCTGATGGTCTGGGCAATGCCATTGAAGGTTACAGTATTATTGCCATGAGTAAATGTACCTGTGCTCGTCCAATTACCGGCTAACTCTACTGCTTTTCCCGCCGCATTGAACGCCGCATTGGCGCTTATCGTCAGGTCTCCGTCGATATCTACAGCCTGGG
>JBAYFK010000173.1:0-3606 GCA_041667225.1 Candidatus Omnitrophota bacterium | reverse complement strand
TGCTCCTTGCGGGGGTCTCCATTCTGAGCGATAAGATAACAGGCATAACGGGATAGCATCATGTCATCTATTTGTCGCCCGCTTCCCGATCCCAACTTAACCATTTTGTTGACGTCAACAAAATGGTTGCCTATATCCTGTCCCGAGGTAATACATGCGGTTTTTGCTTTATCAATTACCTGAATAAAATTGCGCCATTCAGTGTAATCAAGCAGTTTTTGTATATCTCTCGCCATCCAATATTCAATGCCACCCTGCTCAAAAGCCGAGTCTTCAAATATTTTATTAAGATTTACTATGATTTCTTTATTCATATATTCTCCACTGCTCTCTTCATGACACCCTCCTTTTTGCATGTTTAACATCATATTCTACATCCCCTACTATATATGACGTTAAAAGGAGGCACTTTCTTGCAATTATTTTTTCTTTTTTCCTATGGTCTTCGGTCTATGGTCTACGGTCTTCTACAATCTCCAGTACAGTATTTTCTTCGCATCGAATTCAGAGCCGGTGAACATGCCTTTTACGTCTACTACGACGCCTTTGCTGGTACCGTTTTTGACATGCTTCGTTATTGCGGCGGGAGTAAGGTGGTTCTTTAACGCGTCATGGGCGACGGCTAGGACGATGGCGTCGAATTTGAGTTTGGAGTCGTATTTTACAAGATCTATATCGTATTCTTCCTTTACTTCCTCTTCCTCGGCCATGGGGTCACAGACGATCGTCTTTATCCCGTATTCTTTTAATTCAGAGATTATATCTATCACGCGCGAATTGCGGATGTCTTTTACATTCTCTTTAAAAGTTATACCGGCTACGAGAACTACTGAACCCTTTACGGCCTTACCTGCTTCGATCAGCTTTTTGACGGTCTGTTCCGCTATATACTTACCCATGCCGTCGTTTATCCTGCGGCCTGCCAGTATTACTTGCGGATTATAGCCCAATTCTTCAGCCTTATATGTCAGATAATAAGGATCGACGCCTATACAGTGGCCGCCGACAAGCCCAGTCTTCATATTGATGAAATTCCATTTAGTGCCCGCGGCTTTGAGGACTGCCTGAGTGTCTATACCCATCTTGCCGAATATTATGGCGAGCTCGTTCATGAGAGCGATATTAAGATCTCTCTGCGTATTCTCGATGACCTTCGCCGCCTCGGCCGTCTTTATCGTCTCGGCCTTATGTATGCCAGCGGCTACGACCAGGCCGTAAATATTGGCTATCTCATCGAGAGATTCTTTATCACAGCCCGATACTACCTTTGTGATCCTTCTCAAGGTATGCTCTTTGTCTCCCGGATTTATTCTCTCAGGTGAATATCCTGCCTTAAAGTCTTTCATGTATTTAAGGCCGGAACATTTCTCCAGGATAGGAACACATACATCCTCTGTAACACCGGGATAGACTGTGGATTCATATACGACTATAGCGCCTTTTTTAAGATTTCTGCCAACGGACTCTGATGCGCTCTCGACACAATAAAGGTCGGGGCGTTTATTCTTGTCTATAGGCGTAGGAACAGCCACTATGATGAACTTTGCTTCTTTCAGGTCCGATTCATTGCAGGTGAATTTTAAGTTTTTGGCGGCCTTTATGTCGTCTTCCGGGACCTCTTCATTTGAGTCGTGCCCTTTTTTCAGGCTATCTACGCGCTTTTTATTGAGGTCAAAGCCTATCGTATCGACGATCTTGCCGAATTCGAGGGCAAGAGGCATCCCCACATAGCCCAGGCCCACAACTGCTATCTTTTCTTTCTTGGCTTTTATGTCAGTATATATGCTCATTATGTTTTAACTGTAACTTTCTGCCTATTGAACCACTCCACTGTCTTCTTCAACCCGTCCTCAAAACTGACGACAGGCTTGTAGCCGAGCATCTTCTCTATCTTTGAGATGTCTGCCAGAGAGCGGAAAACATCTCCTGCTCTTGGCGGAGTGTGCGTAGGCTTTATTGTTTTATTCATGATCTTATTAAGGGCGGCAACAAGATCAAGGATCGAATTGTCGCTGCCGCAGGCGACGTTGAATACTTCACTTCCTTTAATAGGCTTCGTAGCAGCGAGGATATTTGCCTCGACTACGTTATCAATATATGTAAAATCGCGGGACTGCTTGCCATCGCCATGGACCGGCGGCTGTCTGCCGTCCATCATGCAATCGATGAATTTGGGTATGACTACCGCATATTCGTCATCGAGAGCCTGTTTCGGGCCAAATACGTTAAAATACCGCAGATTGACCGTTTCAAGGCCATAATTCGCGCTGAAGACCCTTGAATAGTATTCAGCTGCAAGCTTAGTTAAAGCATAAGGAGATATTAAAAGCGGTGCGTCGGTTTCCTTCTCTGGGAAGCTCTCCGTATTACCATATACTGAGCTGGAAGACGCCATTACGACGCGTTTGACTTTTGCTTTTAGCGCTGCTTCAAGCATGTTCAATGTGCCGTCTATATTGACTGAGTTGTAGTCATGCGGCATCGCGAGGGACTTGGGTACGCTTTTTAAGGCTGCTTGATGCAGTACATAGTCAATGCCTTCGGTAGCGCGTTGGCATGTTGCGGCATCGCGAATATCACCTTTGATTAGTTGGGAGTTGAGAGTTGAGAGTTGGGAGATAAAGGAAAGATTACTTTCCTTCCCGCTCGAAAAGTTGTCCAAAATCCGGACGTAATGGCCGTCTTTAAGCAGTCTTTCGACTATATGGCTGCCGATAAACCCGGCGCCGCCGGTAACTAGAAATCTCATCTTATGCCCCTACGGTTACTTTTTCTTTATAATAGCCCTCGTCGCTATACTTATTAACGTAGCGATAGAGGTATGTGGGTAAATGATACTCGACATTCGTGATGATGTAGCCGAGCATATTGCAATGCGCCTGAGTGAGGCGCTGTTCGACGTTCTTTATCATATCGCGCTGAGTCCTGCCTGCCTGCGCGACCAATATAACGCCGTCGGCTAAACCGCCGAGTATACAGGGATCCGTTAGAGGCACTACCGGAGGTGAATCTATAAAGATATAGTCAAATCTTGCTTTTAAAGATTCGAGCAGGACTTTCATCTTCTTGGAACCCAATAGCTCTGCCGGGTTCTTCGGGACTTTGCCTGCTGGGATTATGGTCAGGTTGTTTATATTCGGGCTGACAAATGCCGCGTCCGCTTCGATCTCGCCTTTTAATATCTCAGACAGTCCCGGCGCTTTATTCAGGCCCAGGTACTGAGCGACTCTACCTTTACGCATATCGGCGTCTATGAGGAGAATGTTCTTGCCGTTCAGATCACCCGCCATCTCTATAACGAGGTTGATGCACGTTACGGTCTTGCCTTCACCGTTGATGGAGCTGGTGACAACGAAAGTCTTCAAACCTCTGGTAGACTTCATAGACTGTATGTTCGTGCGGATTATCTTGTACTGCTCCCCTATGGGTGATGAGGGATCATGGAAAGAGACAATGTGAGACTCTATCTTGGTATTCTCCACCCTCTTAACGACGTACTGCACCTCGGGTTTTTTCTGTATCCTTTTAACTCGTTCATCGGTTACTTTTTTTAATGCGTCTGTTATACGGCCCACGATACCTCCTTGGTATGCCCTGTGTTTTGAT
>JBAYFK010000172.1:0-3613 GCA_041667225.1 Candidatus Omnitrophota bacterium | reverse complement strand
CAGTCTGTAGAAGTTATACCTAACCATGTAAGGACAGTAGATGAGAAGTCCCAGTTACTATTATGGCCGGAGTTCCTGGAATTGGCAGCAATTATTGTGTTCGTAGCGCTCGAATCCTTTACATCTACGAATGTTACTGATTCAGTACCTTGATCATTTAGGTAGAAGTAGCTGTTGCTTACGGAAGAACGTAATACTATTAAGTGCCCTGCTGTGCCTGTAAGAGTGAGCGTGCCATCTATTCTTTGAGTGGAGCCTTGAGTAAATGTGAGCTGTTTATCGGGTGTTACGCATCTAAGGTTGAAGAATGTGGTGTTGCCGGTTATGGTTGAGACTTTTGAATTGTCGTTAAATATGACGGTGTTGTCATTCGATATAAAGTTATCGTTATTCGTCCAGTTACCGCCTAGCGTTATAGTCTCACCGTTAGCATCAAGTGTCCCGTCGGAGATCGTGAGGTTGTTGGATACAGAAAGCGGATCCAGCAATATGGCGCTTCCGGATGCTTTGTTTACGGTGAAGTTATAGAACGGCTGGTCATTTGAAGTGATGTTCTGGGCGAGTGTTCCATTAAAGGTGACTGCGCCAGTACCTGGCGTAAATGTCCCGCCGTTATTTGTCCAGCTGCCTCCGACGGTGATATTACCGGTGGTAGTCGAAATTATACTGTATGAGTTGATCGTTAGAGAACCATAGACGATCAGATTATTGCTTACAAGCGAAAGGGTGATCGGTAAAAATGACGCAGGACCAGCGTTTATTACGAGATTGCCACGGATGGTCGTTTCACCGCTCAAGGTGAATATGTCATCCCCTTGCATCGAGGACGCATACCCCAAAGTTAAATTATAGTAAGTATCCTGAGGCAATGTGTGGGTATTAAAGCTATTGTAAGTTAGCATAGAATTATTAGTGATCCAATCTACGCTGCCGCCGGAATGAGTATAAACACCGCTCCTGGCGGTCGGACCTCCTCCGCCTCCCAAAACCACTCCGCCGCTGCCAGTGGTAAGAGTGCCGAGCGTTACATTTAATGTTCTCGCATTGATCGTTCCGCCTCCGCCCGTAAGGACGCCGCCATTAACATTAATAGTGGTGGCGGTAGTACCGGAAGCTGTACCCAGATTGAGCGTGCCGGTATTTAAGGTGCCGCTGGTAATATTAATAGTAACACCTGTTAAGTTATTAGTGTCGAGTGTCCAGTATCCGTTACCGTTAGAACTGTTGATGGTTAGGGTATAGAAACCTGATCCGCCTGAGTTGATGGTCTTGCCGGTTCCTGTACCGTTAAAGTTGACCGTACGGTTATTATGAGTGAACGTGCCCCCGGTCTTTATCCAGCTACCCGCGACATTGATTGTCGTTGGAGCGCTAAACGTGCCGATCGTCAATCTGAAATCCCCAGCAATGGTGAGCGTCGTTGTTGAGCCGCTCACACTCAAAGTGCCGGCGGACTTCGATATAGTGAAATTGAAGAATATCTGAGTAGTGGCCGTTCCGTTTATCGCCTGGGCTGCCGTGCCGTTAAATGTAACGGTGTCCGTCCCCGGAGTAAACGTTCCGCCGTTATTCGTCCAGTTACCAGCGCATGATATGGCTGAATTGCCCGGTCCTGTCGACAAAGTTTGCGCGGAATCTATGGTGATATTGTCGGCATCCATGGCGTCCTGGAGTGTAAGGGTGGTGTTGGTAGTATTAGCAGATATCCTTATGTTGCCGATATCAATACCCGCTGACGTAAGTTTTTGGTTAGCCGTACCAGAGGCGAATATGATGAGTCCCGACGAGTTCTTCGTGAATGTGACACCTGTCGATACTGTCATGTCGCCCCTTATCGTGATCGTACCGGTGCCTTGAGTGATCGTGCCGATTGAGAATGTGAGGCCTCCCGTTAAGGTCTGGGCGGCGGAGCCTGTCTGGTATGTTCCGCCGTTGACGGTCGTGAGGCCCGTTACGGTAAGCTGCTGGCCGTTAGAGTTGAATATACCGGACGATATATTTAGCGCGCCATTGACCGTAACTGTACCTGAAAGCGCAAGGGTAGCCGCTTTATTAAGAGTGACCGTTTCAGTATATGTGCCGGCAGCGATGTTGATGGTGAATGTACCGCCTACGGACGTAGTGGCGTTGATGGCGTTCGCTATAGAAGTAAAGTCGGATCCTGCCGCATAAGAGGCGTCGACATATATTATCAGGTTGCCGGAAGCTGTCAGGCTGATACTGCCGGCTGAAGCAATGTTGCGTACAGTCACGGACGTGCCGTTGAAGGTTACGCCTCCAGCGGAAGTATAGATCCTGCCCGCATTGTGAGTGATTGTGCCTGTAGATGTGATGCTTATTCCTGTACTTCCATAAGACTCCAGATAATTGAAAATAGTTACGGAAGACGGAGGGGTGATCTTGCCTATAGTGATCGTTCCAGAATTGGCGTATAAATTGCCTATCACATAATCTCCAGAACCGTTCAGTGTTATGTTTGCATTGGTATAATCCGTTTCCATGATCGCCGCAGCGTCCATATATAACGACGTAGCATTTATAGTTATACCTCTATATCCATAGACCCTCTCATTGATAGTCAAAATAGTAGGAATATACGTAGTGCCGATACTGAAACCCCCGGTAGTGCCAATGACCCCTACGGTCAACGCCCCGTTAAAATCGACCGCGGATGCTGTCATGTTCCCCAGCATCAGTCCGCCGGCCCCGGAATTATAGATGCATATATACGAGTGGCTTGAGCCGCCTATAGTCATGTCCGTCGCCACATTTACTAGCAGGTTTTTGCCGCCCGATTGACCTATATTTTTACCGCTACCAGCAGAAAGGATAAGAGAATTTGCCGTTACGGTGTCAGAATTATTGCCGTATATATGTCCGCCCGTCGAGGTGATGGTGGTAGTAGCGCTGCCGGAGTTGATACCAGCTAAAGTAATGTCGCCCGCAGCGGTAATGCTTATAGCTCCGTTATTTGAATTGATGGCCGTTCCCGGGGTACAATTTATACTTGAGGGGGCGGATGTCGAGCCTATACTGATAGAGCCGGCACTAGTTATGGATCTCAGCGAAAATATCCCGACAGTACCGGTAGAATTTAAAATAATATCGCCGCTTGCAGCCGTGAAAATATTCCCCGAAGTGTATGTTATGGCTTGCGCGGTTACTTTCATATCATTTGCTGTGCCTGTGATCGTTCCGCCATCGACTGTCAGAGTCCCGGTAACAGTAATAGTCTTGCCCGTGCCTACATCAAGGGTGCCTTTGGTAATATTAATAGTAGTAGCGTTTAAATTATTTGTATCGAGAGTCCAGTATCCTGTCCCTGCGGGGCTGTTGATGGTTAAGGTATAGAATGAAGAAGACCCGGCATTGATAGTTTTTCCCGCATCATCGCCGTTGAAAGTGACCGTATTGTTGCCATGGGTAAATGTGCCGCCAACATTATTCCAGTTGCCGGCGCAGGTGATCACTAATCCATTGGCATCCAATGTGCCTGCTTGCAGTTTCAGCTCGCCGTCGACATCCAGCGCTGTGATCAATTCGACAATGCCGGCAGATTTATTGATCGTGATGTTATTGAACGTAGAACTTGTTCCCGGATCGAAATTCTGTG
>JBAYFK010000171.1:0-3650 GCA_041667225.1 Candidatus Omnitrophota bacterium | reverse complement strand
GGTATTTCTGCTCGCCAGAGGCGTCGTCAATGAACTCGATTTCTGGGGCGGCACATTCTGCCTTGTGGTCTTCGCTACCGTAGAGACGATACTCTTCGCCTGGGTATTCGGCATGAATAAGGCGTGGACTGAGATACATCATGGCGCCGATATGAATATTCCTAAAGCCTACAAATTCATAATCAAATATATAACCCCGCTCTTCCTGTTCCTTATACTTGGTTTCTGGATGTATCAGGAAGGCATTCCTACCATTTTAATGAAAAATGTATCAGATGCCGACAAGCCTTACATTCTTGGCACGAGAGTATTTCTTGTCGCGATATTCATCGTACTGTCGGTGATGGTGAAGATGGCCTGGAGCAGAAAAAAGAAGAGAAAGGCGGCTTGATCATGCGATACGCCGGGTGGATATTTCTTTTGCTGTCATGGGGATTTATAATCAGCTTGGCATCATTTTGCTTATATAGAATACTCACAAAGAAAAAACTGGATTAGGCGAAGGGCCTAAATTGATATGGAGAAGATCGATATAAAGAGCATTTCAAAAGGCGAGCTCGAAGAAGCTATGGCGAGTATCGGCGGCGAAAAGTACAGGGCTCGCCAGGTCTTTCACCGGCTTTACAGGGCAGGGTCAAAAAGTTTTGAAGAGATGACCGATATCCCGGTGGTTCTCCGCGCCAAATTGAAAGAAAAATTCCACATCACCAGGCCAGTCCTGCTCGACTCAAAGAAGTCCCTTTCGGACGGCACTACAAAATACCTACTTAAGCTGGAAGACGGCAATACGATCGAAACTGTTTTTTTGCCGGAGTCCAAGCGCAGTACGATATGTCTTTCATCTCAAGTGGGGTGCAAGTTCTCATGCGCCTTCTGCGCGAGCGCGCCTTTCGGTTTTTCCCGCGACCTCACGGCTTCCGAGATCCTGGATGAAGTGCTATTCGTGCGCGAAGCTAACCCGTCCGCATCAATAACAAATCTTGTCTTCATGGGTATCGGAGAACCGTTCGATAATTATGATAATGTGATGCGTTCCATAAGGGTGTTGAACGATAAAGATGCTTTTAATATCGGCGCCAGGAAGATCACTATATCTACATGCGGCCTGATACCGGGCATCGAAAGATTGAAGTCCGAGGGCCTCCAGGTGGAGCTTTCGATATCTCTTCACTCTGCGGACGATAAAGTAAGGAGCGAGCTCGTACCTATCAATAAGAAGTATCCGATAAAGGACCTGATATCTGCGTGCAGGGATTACACTAATACGACGAACAGGGTCATAACGTTCGAATATATATTGCTGAAAGGCGTTAACAGCACAAAAGACGACGCCTTGAAACTTGCGAAACTCCTGAAGGGCCTCAAATGCAAAGTGAATGTTATAGCTTACAATCTTGTTAAGTCTAAAGATTATTTAGTCCCGGAAGAGCGCGATATAAAGATATTCATCAAAACTTTGGAAGATAGCGGCATGAACGTTACCCGCCGCAAGTCGAGAGGCGAGGATATAGACGCCGGGTGCGGCCAACTAAGAATATCCAGGATGTGATGGGCGCGGAAGATAAAATAAATAAGAGCCTCAGGTATTCACTCTTCGACGGTATGTTCGCCAGTGTCATGAATGGCATGAGCGAAACGTTCATTACGCCGTATGCCATCGCGATGAAAGCGAGCGCTTCCCTTATAGGCATACTTACGGCATTGCCCAATCTTGCGAGTTCGCTCCTGCAGCTGAAGAGCGCCACCGTTGTGGAGAGTCTCGGATCGCGAAAAGCGCTGATAAGGCGTTTCATACTTGCGCATGCGCTCATGTGGATACCGATAGTTGCCATACCTTATATATTTCCCGAAAATCAGGCGATATTACTGGTAATATTCTATACGTTATTGATGTCTTTGAGCGCGTTTGCCGCTCCGGCATGGTCGAGCCTGATGGCAGATCACGTCGGTGAAACGGACAGGGGAAAGGTCTTTGGCAAAAGGAACATGATTTTCGGTATGATCAACGTATCGAGCATGTTCCTTGCGGGGCTCATATTATCGCTCTTCAAAGGGATCCTGCCGTTCGGCGATTCCTCGGGAAGCCTGAAATTCCTGGGATTCACCATAATATTCCTGATCGCTTTTGCCGCCAGGCTCGTATCGTGGAATTTCCTGAACAAGATGTATGAGCCGGTCCTCATCATAAAGGCGGAGCACCGGTTCACATTCCGCGACTTCCTGAAGAGGATATTGAAGTCCAATTTCGGAAGGTTCGTCATATTCGCTTCATGCATGAACTTTTCCGTATATGTTGTCTCTCCGTTCTTTGCGGTGTATATGATCAGAGATCTGGGCTTCGGTTATCTGACATATACGATGATAATGATGGCCTCCACGCTTACAGGGCTTTCCATGATGCACGCGTGGGGGAGGTACGCCGATAATGCCGGAAATGTGCGTGTGTTGAAACTGTCATCGGCTTTTTTGCCGGTCATCCCGTTCTTGTGGCTCATATCCCATAATGTCATATACCTGATCGCCGTACAGATATTTGCCGGTTTTTTCTGGGCCGGGTTCAATTTAAGCCTCACCAATTTTATATATGATGCCGTATCGCCTGAAAAGAGGACGAGGTGCATAGCGTACTTTAATGTAATAAACGGTACTGCCATATTCTGCGGAGCGGCTATAGGCGGATATCTGGCGTCTGTACTGCCGATGCTGTCAGGATACAGGATCCTGTCTCTTTTAGTTGTATCGGGCATCCTGAGGCTCTTCGCATCCATGCTCTCTTCACGGGTGAGGGAAGTAAGGGCGGTAAAAGATATATCTAATATAGAATTGTTTTATAGTATAATGGGCCTGAGGCCGGCCATGAAAGAATCGTTATCGGGCTCCGGCGGTAAAGAATAACGGGAAAGACAGGTGCTAAGCTTGAAGAATAGCGACATGATAAAGAGGTGGGTGGTCTTTTATTTTTCGCTCACCCTATTTTTTTTATTATTACCCATAATCCTCTCATATTCTCTCGGCTATAAGATCGATTATAAAGAGCTGAAGATATATAAGACCGGCATAATATACCTGAAGAGCCAGCCCGCAGGAGCTTCCGTATATTTGAACGGCGCCATTCTTTCTTTCGAGACTCCCGGGAGAATAGAAGAGCTAAGGCCGGGTGAATATTATGTAGAGGTCAGAAAAGAAGGCTTCTATCCCTGGCAGAAGATCCTTGTAGTAAGGCCGAATATGGTAACGAAAGCCGAAGAGATAGTCCTTTTTCCTCTCTCGCAGGAGATAAGCAGGGTGATCGACCGCGATATGACGGATTTCGCGGTATCCGATAATAACGTCATATATTATATGTCGGCTTCGGGCCTATTCAGCATGAACATGGACGGGACGAATATAAGGAGGCTCTCGTCGTATTCGGAATGGCCGGATAAGATAAAGGGTAAGGCCTTCTCCCCGGACGGAAATAAACTTTTATTTTTCGACAATAAGCACATATGGGTCATATATTTAAAACAGGAAAAGCCCGGGGATGGAGCCGATACGGCAAGGGTGGAGGAAGTGGTAAAAAGTTCCCGTCCTATAGTAGCGGCCTTCTGGTATTCCCAATCCAATTATATAGTCTTTGTGGCGGATAAGAATATCAATGTCGTTGAATT
>JBAYFK010000170.1:0-3680 GCA_041667225.1 Candidatus Omnitrophota bacterium | reverse complement strand
GTTGTCCGACGAAGGACCTTAACGCGTATCAGAGAGAGTCATGGATCTAAGCACTTTAAGACATAGCACATCGCATATCATGGCGCAAGCCGTGAAGAGCCTGTGGCCGGACGTGAAACTCGGCATAGGGCCCTCCATACAGGACGGTTTCTATTACGATTTCGATAACGCCGCGCCATTCGTTCCCGAAGATCTCGAAAAGATCGAAGCGAAGATGCGCGAGATCATAAAGAAAAATTATAAGTTCGAGAAACGGGAAGCGACAAAAAGCGAGGCGATAAAACTTTTTACAGAAATGGGAGAGACCTATAAGGTCGCCCTTATAAAAGATATCCCCGAAGACAAGGTCACGATCTACCAGGACGGGGATTTTATAGATCTCTGCCGCGGGCCTCATATAGAATCGACAGGTAAAGTAAAAGCCTTTAAACTCCTTTCGATAGCCGGGGCATATTGGCACGGGATCGAAACCAATCCGATGCTGCAGAGGATATACGGCACAGCGTTCGAGACCGAAAAAGAACTGAGAGACTATTTAAATCTCCTCGAAGAAGCGAAGAAGAGGGACCACAGGGTGCTGGGCAAGCAGCTGGAATATTTTAGCTTTCACGAAGAGGTAGGGCCGGGCCTTATCCTTTATCATCCGAAGGGCGCGATGCTCAGGACGATCATTGAAAATTATATAAAGATGGAGCATCTCAAAAGAGGGTATGAGCTTGTTGTAGGGCCCCACATAATGAAGAGCGATATATGGAAAACATCGGGCCACTATGACTATTACAAAGAGAATATGTATTTCTTCAAAATAGATGAGCAGGAATATGCGATAAAGCCTATGAACTGCCCGGGCCACATCCTGGTCTACAAATCGAAGATGAGAAGCTACAGGGACCTGCCGCTAAGATTTTTTGAGCTCGGGACCGTTTACAGGAACGAAAAATCAGGCGTGCTTCATGGACTTTTGCGCGTAAGGGGCTTCACCCAGGATGACGCGCATATATTCTGTTTACAGGACCAGGTCGAGGACGAGATAGTAAAGGTCATAGATTTTGTGATAGATACACTGAACGTTTTCGGGTTCGAGGATTTCTCGGTAGAGGTATCGACACGGCCGGATAAATATATAGGTAATGACGCCGATTGGGAATTGGCGCAGAAGGCGTTAACATCCGCCCTCGACAAACGTTACATGAAATACGCCATCAACGAAGGGGACGGGGCGTTCTATGGTCCCAAGATAGATATAAAGCTGAAAGACGCCCTGAAGCGCGAGTGGCAGTGCGCCACCATCCAATGCGACTTTGCCCTGCCGGAACGGTTTAACCTTACCTATATAGGGCAAGACGGCAAAGAATACCGCCCGATCATGATACATAGGGTCATCCTTGGTTCGCTTGAAAGATTTACCGGAGCGTTGATCGAACATTTTGCCGGAGCGATGCCTTTATGGCTGGCGCCGGTCCAGTGCACCATAATACCCATCTCCGAAAAGGTGATGGAGTATGCCGAAAGCGTAGAGGTGGCGCTAAGCGATGCGGATATAAGAGTTACGCTCGATGCGCGCAATGAGCGATTGCAGAAAAAGATACGCGATGCCGAACTGGAAAAGGTCCCGTATATGGTAGTGATCGGCGAAAAAGAAGAGATGGGGCGCTTTTTGTCGATAAGGTCGAAAGCGCAGGGAGACATAGGCAAACACGCCGTTAACGAATTTATACAGATGCTTAAAAAAGAGATACAAGAGAAAGTGAGGTGATGTAACATCGCAAGGAAAGACATAAGAATAAACTTGAGGATCAGGGCTAAGGAAGTCCGCGTTATAGATAATGAGGGCAACCAGCTGGGTGTCTTGACCGTCCCGGATGCGGTGAAGAAGGCGGAAGAAGTAGGATTGGATCTCGTCGAGATCGCTCCGTCGGCGATTCCGCCCGTATGCAGGATAATGGATTACTCGAGATATAAATACGAACAGGAGAAGAAAGAAAAAGAGGCCCACAAGAAGCAGAAGGTGGTCCACTTGAAGGAGATCCGGTTCGGCCCGAAGATAGGGGAGCACGACTATCAGTTTAAGCTGAAGAATCTCGAAGATTTCCTGAAACGCGGCGACAAGGTGAGGATCACCATGATGTTCAAGGGGCGCGAGATGGCGCACGTAGATCTTGGCAGGAAGGTACTGGACAGGCTGTCGAGCGACATTTCAGCAGTCGGTGAGATAGAGGAAGCGCCGAGCCTGGAAGGCCGTTTTCTCAACATGACCATCAGGGCAAAATAATAGCGAGGCGCGCGAGGCTCGAAAGTGTGATTTTCGGCGTATGAGCTCATGCATGACGCCCGCGCTTTGCATTTACATATAATTAACTTTAAAAAAGAGAGAGGATATTATGCCTAAGTTAAAATCGAGAAGAAGCGCAAGAAAGAGGATGAGAGTCACAAAGTCCGGTAAGATAAAATTCTTCAAAGCGGGAAAAGGCCACCTGCTTACCGGCAAGAGGTCTAAGAGAAAAAGAAAGATGAGAAGGCCCAGCTATGTATCAAAGACCGATATGAAGGCAATGAGAAAATTATTGCCGTACGGGGCATAAGAAGATACAGAAGAGTTTAACAAATAGACAAAACACCAAGGGAGGATGCAATGTCGAGAGTCAAAGGCGCTGTAGCAACGAGAAGGCGCAAAAAAAGGGTAATGAACGCGGCCGAAGGCCAATGGGGCGGCAGGCACCGTTTTTACAAGAGGGCC
Organism: Candidatus Omnitrophota bacterium; assembly: GCA_041667225.1. Classification (GTDB taxonomy): domain Bacteria; phylum Omnitrophota; class Gorgyraeia; order 2-01-FULL-45-10; family 2-01-FULL-45-10; genus JBAYFK01. The sequence goes on along the minus strand of JBAYFK010000170.1, from coordinate 943 downwards.
AAAGAGTCCGTCAACAAAGGGATGTGGTACAGCTATAGGGACAGAAAAGCTAAAAAAGGCGATTTCCGTACGCTCTGGATAGCCAGGGTGAATGCCGCGTGCAGAGAGAACGGCATCTCCTATTCAAAGTTCATCCAGGGTCTTAAGAAGGCCAAGATCATTATCGATAGAAAGATCCTATCCGAGCTGGCCGTGTCAGACAATAAGGCTTTCGTAAAACTTGTAGAGCTGGCGAAGGCTTAAAGAGCAATAAAATGAAAGATAAGCTTAGAGAGGTCGAAAAGGCCGCTTTAAAGGAAATAGGATCTTCCGCGAACAGCAAAGATGCCCTTGATCAGCTCAGGGTGAAATACCTCGGGCGTAAGGGCATCATAACGGAGCTTTTCAAAAAGATGAGCGAGGTAGCGCCTGCCGATAGGGCAGAGGTCGGCGCTGTCGTCAATGCAGTAAAGTCCAGCGTTACCCGCGCGCTGGATGATAGTTTAAAAGGCGCCTCCAGGCTCGAAGAAGAGCATGTAGAGGGAATAGATGTCACACTTCCCGGGGTCTCCCAAAAACAGGGCAAGATACATCCGCTTACCAGGACCATAAGCGAGATCTCCGACATATTCGTTTCTCTCGGGTTCAGGGTCGTAGAGGGGCCTGAGATAGAGACCGAGCACTATAATTTCGAAGCCCTCAACATACCATTAGAACATCCTTCACGCGACGCGTTCGATACATTCTACCTCGCATCAGAGGGCGGTAAACACCTTCTGAGGAGCCACACATCGCCTGTCCAGGCGCGTTTCATGGAAAAGAATAAACCCCCATTTTCGATCATCGTTCCAGGCAAGGTCTTCAGGCCCGATGCGACCGACGCTACACACTCATACATGTTCCATCAGGTCGAAGGCCTCGTCGTTGCCGAGGATATCAAATTCTCCGATTTAAAGGGCATGCT
>JBAYFK010000169.1:0-3692 GCA_041667225.1 Candidatus Omnitrophota bacterium | reverse complement strand
ATCTCGACCCTAGTATATTCTTCGGGCTCGCCGCCGGCACAACCGCTCCGGTCGTGTACCAGGTAGGGTCCTTTATCTTCGTCGTTATCACAAAGGTGCCAACGGGCGTGGTGTCATTCAATCCCGTCGATACCCTGTAGGTCTTTACCACATCCCCGTCCGCTTTCAACGTAAGGATGTTCTGCGATTTATCGACCACTATGCTGAATTTCGTTTTTACTACCTTGAGTTTGCCGCCGGTCCTTATATTGGAGCTCTTCAGGTCATTCGCCTTTACAATAAAATCTACCGTCGTGTTGAATTTTTTGGCGATCTTCGCAAGGGTATCCCCTTTTTGTATCTCGTATATGACCGCGCCTTCTTTGACGTCCGCGGAGAACAGTATCTTGATATTTAAGTTGTCGAGAGACTCCATCGCTTTGGAAATGCTATTTGAGCTGGGGAAGGATTCTATGATGTTCCTGTACGCGGCTTTTGCCTTTAGAAGATCCCCTCTATTTTCATAAGCAGCGGCGAGTTTATACAGGGCCGATTCGGCGCGCCCCGATCCGGGATTCCTTACGACTATCTCCTCGAGATCTTTTACGGCCTTGTCGAGCGAAGCCGCCGGTAAGGCGTCCTTTTTCATGATAACGCCGCTTTCCGGCCGGTCGGTCTTCATTATGACCTGGAATATGGCAAGAATAGCGGCAACCGCCAAAACAGCGCTTACGATTATTATGATCAGCTTCTTATCCATCGATACCTGCTTCACTTGTAAAGAAGGAGCGAAACCAGGATCCCGAGAATAGTACCCGCCCACACCTCTATGGGTGTGTGGCCTATGAACTCTTTCAGCTTATCCTCATCCAGTTTCTTCTTCCAATATGCATCTTCAAGCATCTTGTTCAGTATCTCTGCCTGTTTGCCTGCCGAAAGCCTTACGCCTTGGGCATCATAGATGACTATAGATGTAAATATTATGGCAATAGCGAATATAGCAGAATCAAAACCGTAGGTAACGCCTATGGAGGTCGTGAGAGCTGCGACGCCTGCGGCATGGGAACTCGGCATGCCTCCGGTGCCTACGAACCAGCGGAAATTGAATTTTCTTTCCCTGAATATACCGAGAGCGACCTTGATCGATTGCGCTATTATCCAGGCCGCTACGGACGTCCACATTATTGGATTATGGAGAAACTCTACTGCATAGTTCATATTATATGGAATTATAATATAATATTGTACATAATACAATATTAATTAACGGTCATCCCCTTATCAGCGACATAGCCTCAGCGCGCGTCTTCTCATTCCTCCTGAATACCCCGCGCACAGCGCTCGTTATAGTTAAAACACCCGGCTTCTTCACGCCGCGCATGCTCATGCAAAGGTGTTCTGCCTCTATCACGACAAGCACCCCTTCCGGCTTAAGCTTCTTCATTATGAGTTCCGCGATATCTGTCGTAAGGCGTTCCTGGACCTGCAGCCTCTTTGCGAAAGCGTCAACGACCCTCGCAAGCTTGCTTAAACCCGTGACCCTGTTCCCTTTAGGTATATATGCCACATGCGCCCTGCCTATGAACGGCAGAAGGTGGTGCTCGCATACGGAATATAGCGGTATGTTCTTGAGCAGTATTATTTCGTCATGATCCTTTTCGAATACTACTTCCAGCGCCTTTTCGGGATTTATCTTTGAGCCTGCCAGTATCTCCTCATACATCTCGGCTACCCGCCTGGGTGTATCTTTTATATCGTGCCTCTCCGGGTCCTCTCCTACGGCAAGCAGTATCTCTCTAACCGCTTTTTCGATCCTCTTCTTATCCATGTGACTCTTCTCCTCTCATATCATTTAAAAACCCGGACTTATTTGCCGATACAGAACTCTCCGAACACCCTGTCCAGAATATCATCAGAAACCGATCTTCCGACCACAAGTCCTAAATTGAATATTACTTCTTTAAGGTCCACCGCTACCACTTCGGGCCATGCACCTTGTTTCATAGCGCCTTTTACAGAGCTCATACCGGTAAGCGCCTTATCGAGCAGCTCTTTGTGCCTTGCGTTAGTAACTATAGCCCCCTCCCCCTGACGGATGCTGCCGCTCCATATAGTATCGGATATGGCCTTCTCAAGGAGGGCTATGTTCTTCTTCTTATCTACAGATATCTCGACTATGATATCATCTTTAAATATATCTTTCAGCTTCTTTTTATTTATTTTGACAGGCTTGTCTATTTTATTGATCACTACTACCTTCTTCTTTTTGCCTGTCAGCTTTATTATATCCATATCCTTCTTATCTATAGGCGTAGAGGCATCGAACATGACGAGCGCCATATCGGCCATTTCAAGATAACCCTTTGACCTCTTTATGCCTTCCTTCTCCACGGCATCTTCTGTGTGGCCTATGCCGGCGGTATCAACGAGACGTATGGGTATACCCTTAAGATCGATCATCTCTTCAACAGCATCCCTGGTAGTGCCGGGGATAGGGGTCACTATGACCCTATCCCTTTTGAGAAGAAGGTTCATGAGGCTGGATTTACCCACATTGGGCTTGCCGCATATGACGGCGAGAACGCCCTCCCTCAGAACGATACCTTCTCCAAAACTATCAATAAGGGATTTAAGAGAGCTGATTATTCCATCCACCTTACCGGGCCTAACAGCGGTCACTATATCGAGCTCCTCTTCTGGAAAGTCTATAGATGCTTCTATCTGGGACGCGACACCTATGACATCTTCAAGTATCTCGTTCACTTTCTTTGAAAGCCCGCCTTCAAGCTGGCTGGCCGCCGCCTCAAGAGACCTATCGGTCTTGGCCTTTATCATATCCAGTACCGCCTCAGCCTGGGCGAGATCGAGCCTTCCGTTCAAAAATGCCCTTTTAGTGAATTCTCCCGGCTCGGCGACTCTTGCGCCGTTACCGATAACCAGGTCGAGGACCTGTTTTAGCGCCTCTATTCCGCCATGACAATTTATCTCTACGATATCTTCTTTTGTGTAGCTCTTAGGCCTCTTCATGACCGTGAGAAGCACTTCGTCTACCTGTCTGCCCCTCTTCCGATCATTAGTGATATGGCCGTAATGCACGGTGTAGGTCTTATATTTAGACGGTTTAGCTCCGTCCTTGGAGACAAATATCTTGTCGGCTATATTTAACGCTCTTCTGCCGCTGATACGCACTATGCCGATCCCGCCTTCTCCTATCGGGGTCGATATAGCAGCTATTGTATCTTCCAGACTGTTCTTCGTCATTTATCGCCTTCTCTTATAACGCTATGGCCCAGCATCTCCATAGCCTCTCCCACCACAAATAGCGACCCGGTCACTAATATGAGATCCTCTTCATCCGCTCGAGCCCTCGCTCTTTTTATCGCTTCCCCTACGGTTGCAACTATATCCGCATCATGGGTCTTTATCAATTCCTTAATGCTCATCGGCTCCCGCGCCCTTGCGGGCACATTCGCTTTTGTCAGGATTATTGAATCGCTTATCGGGAGCAGCTCTTCGAGGATGCCGGATATATCCTTGTCTTTGGAAACGCCGAGGACCAGTATAAGCTTCCTGAACTTGAATATCTCCTTTATTGATCTTACCAGTGCAGCCGCGCTTGCTTTATTTTGGGCGCCGTCCAGTACTATACGCGGGCTCTTTGCCGCAATATCGAGCCTGCCCGCCCACCTGGCAGACGCCACACCTTCGCGTAT
>JBAYFK010000168.1:0-3711 GCA_041667225.1 Candidatus Omnitrophota bacterium | reverse complement strand
TGGGCTGAAGCGTTCATGGAAAAGTATCCGTCAGATCTTGCGGCGGTTACGGGCGGCGGGTCGGGCACGGGGCTTTCGAGCCTCATAAGCGGCACTTGCGACATCGCTATGAGCTCAAGGGATATAAAGGAAAAAGAGATAGCTCTTGCTGGGAAGAAAGGCATAAGCCCTTACGAAATAAAAGTCGCGTTGGACGGGCTTGCGGTAGTAGTGAACCAAAATAATCCTGTCAGCAAGCTTACATTGGATCAGCTGGCCGATATCTTTACCGGAAGGGTCACTAACTGGAAAGAGATCGGAGGCAAAGATGAAAGAATAGTGATGCTCTCCCGCGAGGTCAATTCGGGGACGCATGTCTATTTTAAGGAGCACGTATTAAGAAAGAACGATCCTAACAGCAAAGAAGAGTTCTCTTCAGGCGCGCTGATGCTTTCATCTTCCCAGGCTATCGCCGATGAAGTTGCCGGGAACTCCGCCGCCATCGGGTATTACGGAATGGGTTATATATCCAAGGATCAAAAACCCATATCTATAGCCATAGATGAAAAGTCCGGATATGAAGCGCCTACCATAGATAATGTCATTAGCGGTAAGTACCCTATATCAAGGCCGCTCTTTCTTTATACGAACGGTGAGCCGTCTGGACTTACAAAGAAATTCGTAGATTTTGCGCTTTCAAAAGAAGGTCAGGATATTGTCATTGCGACGGATTTTGTACCGGTTGTTCAGTAGGGAGTTGGGAGAAGTGGAATGCGTAAGATAAAAGAAGCTATAATCGAGAAACTTATTCTCGCCTGCGGTTTAGCATCCATATTTTTTGTGGTGCTGATATTCCTTTTCTTGCTTAAAGAGGGGCTTGCGGTATTCAAGATCGAGAGCCCTCTTAAGTTCCTGTTCGGTAAGAGCTGGTACCCTATTTCCGAACCTCCTCAGCTTGGCATCCTCCCGTTGATCATGGGCTCTTTGCTGGTCACTTTAGGCGCGGCCGTCATCTCTATCCCGATAGGGGTCGGCTGCGCGATATATATAGCTGAGATCGCTCCATTAAAGATCAAAGAGACCCTCAAAGCCGGCATAGAGCTGTTGGCGGCCATTCCAAGTGTTGTATTGGGGTTTATCGGCATGGTGACTCTCGTTCCGTTGGTGAAGACGGTCTTTCACCTGCCGACCGGGCTGACCGCTCTATCCGGATCTATAATGCTTGCTTTCATGGCGATGCCGACGATAGTATCGATCGCCGAAGATGCTCTATATTCGGTCCCGAAGACATATAAAGAAGGGGCTCTTGCATTGGGGGCGACGCATTGGCAGACGATATGGCGGGTCATGCTTCCCGCAGCGTCGAGCGGCATAGTCGCCGCGGTCATGCTTGGGATAGGCAGGGTGATCGGCGAGACGATGGCCGTCATGATGATCACGGGCAACGCCGCGGTCATGCCGAAGAGTATTTTAGTGCCGGTCAGGACCCTGACCGCTACCATCGCAGCCGAAATGGGCGAAGCGGTGGTGGGCGCGGAGCATTATTTTGCATTATTCGCTATCGGTATAGTGCTTTTTATCATAAGTTTTGCAATCAATGTTACCGCAGACCTGTTTTTACATAAGAGGCAGTGATGAGAGATCCTCACAGAACACAAAAAATAGCATTTTCGCTTTTATTCCTGGCAACACTTTTAATAGTGATACCGGTGGGGATGATCGTTGTCATAATCATACAAAAAGGCCTGCCCGCGATCAACTGGCAATTCCTTTTAGATATGCCGCGGCAGGGGATGCGCGCAGGCGGGATATTCCCGGCGATCGTAGGAACGATATATCTGGTCACAGGGGCGATTATCTTTGCTTTACCGATAGGCCTTCTCGCGGCGATATATTTAAGCGAATACTCAAAGGATAATCTTCTTACCCGGCTAATAAAACTGGCCATCGTGAACCTGGCAGGCGTACCCTCGGTAGTTTACGGTCTTTTCGGACTGGCCCTTTTTGTAGTCTTCTTTAAATTCGGCGCGTCGATCCTTTCCGGATCGCTGACGCTCGGGATCATGATCCTTCCCGTGATCATTACAACTTCACGCGAAGCCCTTGAAAGCGTCCCGTATTCTTTTCGCGAGGTGAGCCTCTCTTTGGGCGCGAGCAAATGGCAGACCATCAGGCATATTGTGCTCCCTAATGCCATACCCGGCATATTGACCGGGACCATCTTAGGCTTGGGGAGAGCTGCCGGCGAGACGGCGCCTATCCTTTTTACGGTCGCGGCTTTTTATCTGCCCCGTCTGCCGGATTCCGTTTTTGACCAGGCGATGGCATTGCCGTATCATCTCTATGTCATCTCTACACAGGTGCCCAACGTTGATGAGAAGATAAGGTATGGGACGGCGCTCGTACTGCTGGCGCTGGTACTTTTTATGAATTTAGTAGCGATAATCATACGGTATAAGTTCAGGAAGAAGAAAAAATGGTAAAATTCAGCATAAGAGATCTCGACATCCGGTACGGGTCCGTGCACGCCTTAAGACAGGTGAGCATGGAAATACGCTCTAATGAGATATTGAGCGTGATCGGGCCTTCGAACAGCGGCAAGACGACGTTCTTAAGGATCCTTAACCGTTTGAACGACCTTAACCAGAATTTTAAGATGAGCGGTGCCGTAGAGCTTGACGGAAAAGATATTAAGACTATCGATACGGAACTGCTGCGTAAAAAAGTGGGTATGGTCTTTGCGCTGCCGTTGCCGCTTCCGCTGTCGATCTTTGATAATGTTGCTTACGGGGTAAGGATGCACGGCGAGAAGAGCAGGAAGGTGCTGGCAGGGCTGGTGGAAGGATCGCTGAAAGAAGCCTATCTTTGGGATGAGGTAAAAGATAGATTGACTGAATCGGCCTTTAAATTGTCAGGAGGCCAACAGCAGCGGTTATGCATAGCAAGGACCCTCGCAGTTCAGCCTGAGGTGATATTATTCGACGAACCGTGTTCAGGGCTCGATCCGATATCCACAGCAAAAGTAGAAGACGCGATGGTAAAATTGAAAGAAAAATATACGATAGTCCTTGTGACGAACAATGTAAAACAGGCCGCAAGAGTAGGCGATATGACGGCCTTCTTTTTGAGCGGTGAGCTTATTGAACTGGACAAGACGGACAAGATATTTACCGCGCCGCACGACAAGCGTACGGATGGTTATATCAGGGGGAAATTCGGATAATGGCAAAGATAATTACAAAAGGCCTGGACCTTTGGTACGGATCTTTTCATGCTTTGAAAAATGTCAATTCAAGCATCGAAGAGAACAGGATCACCGCGATAATAGGGCCTTCCGGGTGCGGTAAATCCACATTGCTCAGGGTCTTCAACCGCATGAACGATCTGATCGAAGGCGTTCGAACGGAAGGGAAGGTCATTATCGACGGCAGCAACATCCTGGGTCCCGGCACGGATCTGGTGGTCCTGCGCAAAAAAGTAGGGATGGTATTCCAAAGGCCGAACCCGTTCCCGCTGTCGATCTTCGAAAATATCGTCTTTGGAGAAAAGATCCACGCTAGTAATATCACGAGAGACAGGCTGGACGAGGTCGTAGAAAGAAGCCTCAAAGATGTTCTCTTATGGGATGAATTAAAGGATAGGCTTAATGAGCCGGCATTGAGGTTATCGTTAGAGCAGAAACAGAGGCTTTGTATAGCCCGGCTCATCGCCGTTAAACCCGATGTGCTTTTG
>JBAYFK010000167.1:0-3711 GCA_041667225.1 Candidatus Omnitrophota bacterium | reverse complement strand
TTATCTTCCCTTTTTTCTTGAACCTCGATTCGAAAGCCGCATACAGGGTCGGAACGAATAACATCGTTATAAGGGTCGACACTGAAAGGCCTCCTATCATGGTTATACCCAGCGGCTGCCAGGTCTCTGAACCTTCTCCTCTTGATAGGGCAAGAGGTAATAATCCCATAAGCGTCGTTATCGTCGTCATCAAGACGGGTCTCAAGCGGTCTTTCCCGCCTTGTGTTACGGCTTCAAGCATCGAATACCCTCTTGCGCGCAGGATGTTGATATAGCTTATAAGAACTATGGCGTTATTGACCACGATACCCATCAACATTATGATCCCGAGGAACGTTATGATACTCAATGTGGTACCGGTAAGCAGGAACGCAATAAATACCCCGGTGAACGTGAAAGGCACAGAAAACATGACTATGAACGGCTCGAACAATGACTCGAACTGAGCTGCCATGACCATATATACAAGTATGAGGCCCAGGATCAAAAGGAACGTCAGATCCTTGAAGGCCTTTACCTGCTCTTCGGCATCACCGCCGAAGTTTATAATTATGTCGGAGGGAACGGCGATCTTCTGCATCTCTTTCTTGATGTCCTCTACCACTTTTCCGGCAGAGCGTTTATAGGCGTTGCATTCTACCCTGACCACCCTCTCCCTGTTCATGCGCTCTATCTCTACAGGTCCCGCCATTTCATATATCCTCGCGACATTGGCGAGACGGATCTGTTTTCCGGTTATGGGCGAAACGATCGAAAGATTCTCTATATCCTCTATCTTCGATCTGGATGATTCCTCAAGACGGACATATATGTCGTACGTCTCGCCTTTTTCGCGGTATCTCGTAGCAGTGGAACCCTCGATGAACGTTCTTATACTCGATGCTATAGTGCTCATGCTGAGACCCAGCGTCGACGCTTTTTCCCTGTTTATCTCTACCTTCAGCTCAGGACGGTCTATCTCCCTTGAAATGCTTGCGTCAACAGCGCCCGGAACCTTTTCTATCGCGGCTTTTATGCGTTCCGCCAGTTCGTTCGTCTGCTCAAAAGAGTGGCCGATGATCTCGACCTGTATGGCTTTCCCGCCCATACCGCTGATCATCCTGCCGATCGGATTACCTGAGGAAACATCGACTTTCAGAACTCCCGGGATACGCTGTATATCTTTCCTGATCACGTTGGCTACGTCGGATACGGAGCGTTTTCTTTCAGTCTTCGAAACGAGCTTAGTTCCTGCCACTACAACATGTGTGCCGGAAGCCCCTCCCATGACCTTACCTGTACCCTTACCGGTGCTTCCGCTCCTCACATAAGAAAATGTCGCCTCGGGGACTTCTTTTTCGAATATATCTTCGATCTTTTTTGCGACCTTGTCCGTCTCTTCAAGCCTCATGCCGAGAGCCATACTGACCGTTATGCGTATATCCCCGGTATCTTCTTCCGGAGCAAATTCATTACCTATATATTTCGTTGAGAAAAGGCTCAATATGAAGACGCCTAAAAATCCTAATATGATCATTTTTTTATGGCCAAGGCACCATGCAAGCGCGCTTGCATACCATTCTTCCCAGGATTTGAACCATCGCTCAGAAACGTCATAGAACTTCTTTATCCAGGGCGCACGTGTATCATTTATTGAGGCTGCGGCCGTTCCTGTATAAACCCTAAGCCACTTTGCGCACAACATAGGCGTGAACGTCGCGGCTGTAAATAACGACGCTATAAGGGTAACGGTCACTATAATGGCCAGCTCTCCGAACATTATGCCTACAACACCTGAGACAAAGAGCATCGGCATGAATACGACTACCGTAGTCAAGGTCGAAGCTCCAATGGAAAGGAACATTTCAGATGTCCCGAATATCGCGGCCTCCTGCGGCCTCTGCCCCCTCTCCATATGACGGTAGACATTATCCACGACGACTATAGCGTTATCCACGACCATACCCGAAGCGATAGCGAGCGATGAAAGGCTTATGGTATTTATGGTCTTGCCGGACATAAAAAGGTATATGAAGGCTATGAGCATCGAGAACGGTATCGTGAGAGCGATTATGAGGCTCCCCTTCAACTGGCGCAGAAAGAACCAGACGACTATGATAACGAGAACAATACCTATCCATAATGAAGACTTTAGAGAATCGATAGCATTTATGATATCTTTCGAAGTATCAAAGATCGTGTACATCTTTATGTCTGAGGGCAGGGTCTTCTCGAGCTCTTTCAGTTTCTTCTTGATAAGTCCGGCTACCTCTACAGTGTTGGTACCTGTCTGCTTTTGGACCATCATCATTAATCCTGGGTGCTTATTGAATCTCACCTCGGTAGTCACTTCCGCAAACCCGTCCTCCACCCTTGCCACATCTTTAAGATATACGAACTGGCCTTCACGTTTACCTAGCATGACAAGATTTATTTCATCAGGAGTAGCGAACTCTCCGGGCAGGCGCAAGAGATAGTCGGTAAGGCCCGATTTGACATTCCCAAGAGGCTGGGTAACGTTCTCCTGCTTAAGCGCATTCTGTATGTCGATAACGGAAAAGCTGTAGCCCTCCAGCTTTTCCCTGTTGATCCAGATATTTATCTGACGCTGCATACCGCCTATCAATTGTACCGTGCCGACACCAGGCAGCTGCCTCAAAGCGTCTCCGACCCTCTTGTCTATGATGTCATACAGATCATTATAAGATTGTTCCGCGGTTATGCCTGTGAATATGATAGGTATATTCGCGGTATTGAATTTAAATATGAATGGATTATCCATCTCTTCCGGTATGTCCGGCAGGAACCGCTTTGCAAGATCTATACGGTCGCGGATATCGTTGGACGCCTCGTCGAGATTGGTCCCCCATTTGAACTTCAGTGTTATCAAGGACGCGCCTTCCATGGATTTGGATGTGATCTTTTCTATTCCGGGCGTCGTTGAGAGCTGGTTCTCAAGCGGCTCTGTCACTTTTATCTCTACATCCTGTGAGCTCGCGCCGGGATATGAAGCGATGACGGATATGGCAGGCGGTTCTATCTCGGGCATCATGTCTATACCGAGCTTTGTAAGGCTGTATATCGCTATTATGATGATAGATGAAAATATCATCAGGTTAGTTACCGGTTTTCTGACCCCAAAATCTGGAAGGTTCATTATATGATGTCTCCCTCGACATGTTCCGCTTCTATAAAGACCTTGCTCTTGTCTTTAAGCCTCTGCTGTCCCATGATAACCACGGCGTCTCCGACGCTTAGCCCCTCGCGCACTTCATAGTATGGCCCCTGACGCAGGCCGAGCACGACTTTCTGTATACGGGCCGTATCGTTGTCTATGACATAGACATACGCATCATCCTCTTTGCCTATGACAGCTTCCTTAATTATGGACGGCACACCCCTGCGCTCTTCGATGACGAGCTTTACTTTGGCGAACATCCCTGACTGCAGATGCTTCTTTTCGTCGACGATCGTTATCTCGACCGGCGCCGAACGTGTTTCTATGTCGAGGACGGGACTGATCTCCGTGACCTTACCCTTATAAATTTCATTGGGATAAGCGTCTATCTTTATATCGGCATCCTGGCCGAGCGATATCTCCGGAAGGTACTTCTCGGGGATCGTAAGCATGATCTCTACGCCCTTCATATCCGCTATCATGGCTATGGGGGTCGTCGGCGTCACGTTCGCGCCTATATCCACATAAATACGCCCAACGACACCTGATAGAGG
>JBAYFK010000166.1:0-3719 GCA_041667225.1 Candidatus Omnitrophota bacterium | reverse complement strand
AGCTGGGATCTTAAAGTCTGCTGGGCGCCCTGGCCTATCCTGTCATATCTCTCCATAGCAGCGTTGACGGCATTCGTGGCGCTGAGAAGTTCTGTCTTGGGCCTCTGCGGCATCGCCCTTTCCTTAGATATAGCTTTATCAAGGTCTTTCAAAGCCGTTTCATATTCAACGTCGAGATTTTTAAGGAGCGCCCTCACCGCTTCTGCTGCCTGGCTCGTCTCGATAAGGCGTTCCTGCATCGCGGTCAGGTCCTGCGCCGGTATATTGGCGTTTGCCAGGGAAACTCTCATCTCCTCGACCGATCTGTTCAGTACTTTCAGCCAGTCTTCCAGAGCGGCGCTATATTCCCTCATCCTCTCGCGTTCTGCCATGAGAGCGATCTTGTGGTCACGCAGTTTATCGATATCGGAAGTTAGGCTTATCTCGGCTCTCGCTTTTTCAAGATATGCACGCGCCTTCGTAAGTTCGAACGACTTAAGGCCGCCGGACCTGTTGAAAGAAATGAACGGCATGACAAAGAATGGGAATCCGACATCGACGCCGAATGATATCTTTGACCAAGGGCCCTTCATCGCTTCGGCAAGCCGGTGTTTGGCCCAAAGCATATTCAGTTCCTGTTCGAAAACTGTCAGGTCAACGCCTTCACCAAGTATCCCCTGCGCTTTAAGCATCGCAACAAAATCTTGGGGCGTCATCTCCTGGTCGCTTATAGGCAGCGCCTCGCCTCTCCTCACGTTGACCAGGTCCCTCAATGCGTTCTCAATATCTACTAGCTGTTTGTCCATATCGGCGATCTTTTTCTCGATGAGGCTAATCCTGGAACTTGTCTCAAGGCGGGCCGATTCTTCGACTATGCCTGAGGCGAGGTCCTTCTGCATCTGGTCCCTTACTTCTATAAGGAGCGCGCGTACATGCCTGCTTTCAAGCCATGAATTATGAAGAGTGTAGTATTTAAGGGCGTCGTCTATCCTGCCGCGCGCTATCTCTATCCTGCCGCGTTCGGCTATGCGCGCGCCCTGGGCGATCCTGTCGCCTCTGGTCCTGTCTATAGTGAATTGGAAAGAAGCTCCGGCGAATGGTTTACCTTCGGTAGCGATACCGACGCTCGCGAGCACTCTGAAAAATCCCGATTTAGCTTTATCGATCTCTCCGGCGCCGTTCATGACGGCATTGGCGACTCTCACAAGCGCCTGAGGGCTTGTATTCGCAAGCGCCACCATCGTCTGTGGATCGCCGCCGTTAACCCTTGCCTCTTCGGCAAGCATCCTATGCTGGGCTCTCGTCGCTTCACAGAAAATATAGAACATTGCGTTATTGAATTCGCGGGCATTGGCAAGTCCGCGCGCTTCTTTCATGGAATATACGGGAGTGCCCTTCGCATCTCTTACTTCAAATCCTCTTCTGGCGAGGTTCGCAAGGTCTTCAAGATGACGGATTATGCGTATATGCGTATCGCTCGTCCATAAGCCTTTGGGATTTCTTATGATCGTATATTTCTTGCCCTGGCCATCCCGCGCGAACTGAGCGGTCTCAGGCGTAGCAGCGATCTCGCGGCCGTTCACTTTTCTTAAGAACGTTAAACCTCTTGCATCGAAAACGACTTCCTGGATAGATATCGCATCTTCCACATTGCGGTTGTCCGGGATCATTACCATTGAGGGCAGGGCGGATGCTTGCGTGATCTTGTAGACTTCTTTGTCTTTTACCGCCTGAGTGCCGACATCCGGTATGCCCAGCCTATTTAGCTCTCTGGTAACCGCGGACCCTGTGCCATACGCGAGGTCTTCGTTATGAGCTTCGACTATGCTATCCGTAACGACCGGAGCGGCTTGTCCAGGGACCGTAAAGGTAAACCCGTCATTTATAAAATCATCTACGAATTCTTTTATGTTCTCTGCGGAAACGAGTTTCTTATCTTTCTCGCGGACTGCAATGAAGACCGAAGGTTTAAGCTTCCATTCTACGCGGGACCCGTCAGGCGCTATCTGTGTGGCACGTCTAGCCTTGGCAATAAGCTGCTGATCTCTGATATTGAGCACCATTCCGGCTTCATCGTAATAAGTCCACCCTTCCATAAGCGGAGATTCTCTTGCTGCTGACGCAGAGATGATGATACCGGTCTTACCGCTTGTGGCCAGCGTTATAAGCTCCTGTCCGCCAAGTTCGGGGCCGAAAGAAAGAGTGTTATAAGCTTCTCCGTTGCCGGCGCGCATCTCAAGCCCCTGGGCTGTGAGCACATAAAGGTCCATGACCGGTTTCATGAGGGGCCGTTCGGTGATCTGCGTTAACGGGTAGACCCTCTTACCGGAAGCATCCACGATCTGGCCGCGGAACTGGGCGATCTTTTCCCTGCCTGAGAAAGCGGTGAGGCCTATATCGATCCTGCCGTTCTCGGCATTGACTACGAGCGCCGTCGCATTGAATAGGTCATATCTTACCTTCTTACCACGGCCGTCTATGACTTCGAGTACAACCGCTTCGCGCATATCGAATACGTTATCCTGCGATATCTCCTGCAGGTGGCCTATCTGGCTTCTCTTGTAATAATGGTACTCGGCCCCTCTCGGATAATTGAAAGCATAGAGCCTGCGGGACGGGTCGGACGGATCGGTAAGCAGCTTATCGGGACGAACGTCGTTCATGACATCTGTCCTCTCACCGCCCGTAAATATGCTGAAGATACCTTTAAAGAATTTCTCTATTCCGTTCACATCGCGGTGCTGGACCGCTACCCTGAAAGGAACGTCGTTGACGCCAACGATTACTTGGTATTCCTTATTGTCGCGCATCCCTTTATATGTTACGGTCTGGCGCATAAGCTCTTCCGGAGATACGCGAGCGCCTCCTATATTCCTCCCGAGCACCTGGTCGAGCATGACGCGCTCTTCTACTCCGCCCTGCGTTGCAACGAAGAACTGATAACCCTTCTTATCGTATTCGGCCAGATCTTTTTCGCTGCGTATCACGCGCGTATTATTATCTCTGCTGCGCACCCACACCATCATCACATTACGCTCTACGCGGTAGGTATGGCCGTCAAGTTTCGCGTACTCTTTACCGCCCTTAGTGTAAAATTCCGCGCGCTTCACCTGCGCGGGATCGAATATGACTTCGCCGGGAGCATATATATCGAGCCCCAAAATCCTGAAATCTCTCGTAAGAACGATCTGTCCCGAAGCGATCCTAGTGACCGCATATCTGTGCTGGTTCTCTTTGTGAATTACGGTTTCAACGGCGGCGGCTCTCTTCTGTTGAGCGGCCTGCGCAGCGGCTTCACGCTCTTTGGCCTCCAAGGCGGCTCTTTCCGCAGCTTCAACCTCGCTCCTGCGCTGTTCCTCAAGCCTCTTAGCATCTTCATCTCGGCGCTGTTTAGCTATCGCCTCAAGCTGATTTCTTGCATCCGCCAGTGAACGGTCGCGTTCCTGCCTGGCTTCTATAATGCTGCCGCGTACCGACATAACATCACCAATACGGTCCTGTAAAACGGTGAGCTTATCGCCATCAACCGGCTGGTTGAGCTGCCATCTTGTGGTAAGTTTTCCTAGAGCATCTACAGCATTGCTGATGAGCGGAGCGGCTGCATCGGTATCTTTTGATTCAAGCGCTTTCGACGCCTGATCTATATATTTATCGGCACTCTCGAATAAAGCCTTTATCTCTTTTTCCTGTTTTTCACGTTCGCGGCGGGCGGCGTCTGCAACAGACTTGCGCACTCCGTT
>JBAYFK010000165.1:0-3743 GCA_041667225.1 Candidatus Omnitrophota bacterium | reverse complement strand
TTGCGCCAACCACAGCTACCTCAGGATCAAAATTAAAAGACCCCTTAGCGTTAACTAAGAGGTCTTTTAATTTTGGCGGGGACGACGGGGGTCGAACCCGCGACCTTCAGATCGACAATCTGACGTTCTAACCAACTGAACTACGTCCCCACATTTGCGAAGCAAATGTGATATTGAGGCAGCGTTAAAAAATCCGACGAATAGGAGGATTTTAGCTGCCGAAATACCTTAAAACTATTAAAAAGAGCATTTTAGCCGCTGAAGCACCTTAAACTGCTTCAAAAAGAACATTGCTTATATTTTTAATGAGCTCCAGTTTCTTCTTCCGCGTAAATCCCTGGACCTCTAATTCCCTCTTACGAGCGGCTGATTGATCACCGCACTCTTCGCGATAAACTAACTTGACCGGATATCTGTATTTGGTAAATCTGCACCCTTTTCCGGTATCATGTTCTTTGACCCTGCGATCTACATCATTAGAAATGCCGGTATAAAGCTTGCCATCCCTGCATTTAATGATATATACCGACCAAGGCTTCTCGTTCATTGATGCATCTACCGGTTAAGGTCCTTCGTCGGACAACAGTCTAGCAACATGCTCCTCAGGACCATTTTCGCCCTAGTCTAACTCATGCGAAAATGGTGGGCGGTAAAGGACTCGAACCTTTGACCTTCTGAATGTAAGTCAGACGCGCTACCAACTGCGCCAACCGCCCATTTGTTCGCTAACGGGCTGTGTCGTCCTTAACCCGCCTACAGGGCAAGCATATTACCATATACGGCCGATTATGTCAATGGGGCTATTTTCTGGAACCGGGCTTTGCTACAGGTATGCCGGACTTGCAAAAAGGGCACGCTTTTTCCTCAAAAGTCTCCACTTTTACCTTAGCCAGCGCCTTGAACGGCGCGCCGAATTCTATCGCCTTATCCGACCTGTCGATTATACTGCCCACTCCTATGACTATTCCACCCATACTCTTCACAACTTCGCAGACTTCTTTTGTAGAACCCCCTGTTGTCACAACGTCTTCCACGACAAGTACTTTCTCGCCCGCTTTTATGGAGAAGCCGCGCCTCAACACCATCTTGGATTCCTGTCTCTCGGTGAATAGCCCTCTTACGCCTACGGCCCTGGCGACTTCGTACGCCAAAGTTATCCCGCCAAGCGCCGGCCCTATGACAACATCTATTTTTTCGTCCGCAAATTTCTTGGCAAGGGCCTTGGAAAGTTTCTCGGCAGCGTCCGGATGCTGGAGAACGAGCGCACACTGGAGATAGCTTCCGCTATGAAGTCCGCTCGAAAGCCTGAAATGGCCCTTGAGAAGGGCTCCGTACTTATCGAATGTCTCTAATATCTCTTTTTGTTCCATATCTTCCTTCTTCTATTGTTCCATCTCTTTAAATATCTCTTCTACCGCGGAAACGGGATCGCTCGCCTCTGTCACTGGACGACCGACGACTATAAAATCAGCGCCGTTCTTTATCGCTTCCCCCGGAAGGGCGATACGCTTCTGGTCATGAGCTTGAGCCCATGACGGCCTCACGCCGGGCGTTACTATCAGAAATCCTTCGCCTATCTCGCTTCTTATGAGAGCGGCTTCGGATGGGGACGCTACGACTCCATCGAGCCCGGCATCTTTGGCGAGTTTTGCAAGTTTTAAGACTTCGCTCTTCATGTCGAAATTTATGCCTACCTTCTTCAAAGCGTGTTCATCCATGCTCGTCAACACCGTAACGGCTATGATCATAGGCCGGTCTACGATCATCTTTTCAGCTTCCATCGCTACTCTTAAGGCCGTCTCCTTCATCATGTCGAACCCGCCGAGCGCATGGACGTTGATCATATTCACTCCGAGCCTCGCTGCGGATACGGCTGCCTTTGCCACCGTATTAGGAATATCGTGAAATTTCAGGTCTAGGAATATTTCGCAGTTCTTCTCTTTTATCGCTTCTACGATCGATGGCCCGCACGATGAGAAGAGCTCGAAACCCACCTTAAAAAATCGTACATGTTTCTTCAGCTTCTCGACCATTGCAAGGGCCTTACCCGCAGTGTCAAAGTCTAGCGCGACGATCAGCCTTTCTCTCACGTTCATGCCGACAGCCCTCCAATGATACTATTTATATCGGATATCTTATTCTTCGTCATATATTCTTTTATCCCTTTTACGACCGCTCCCGTCGTTTGCGGATCGACAAAATTTGCCGTGCCTACCTGTATGGCTGCCGCGCCGCAAAGGATGAACTCGATAGCATCTTTATAATCCATTATGCCGCCTGCCCCTATTACCGGGATCTTTATCTTCTTATAGGTATCCCATACCGCTTTAAGCGCTATCGGTTTTATAGCCGGGCCGCTCAAGCCTCCCGTGATATTGCCGAGCTTCGGCTTCCTGGTATTAATATCGACCGCCATGCCGGCGAACGTGTTGATGAGGAGCACCGCGTCCGCTCCCGCATCTTCTGCCGCTTTTGCTATCAAAGAGACGTCAGTGACATTGGGCGTCAACTTCGCTATCACGGTAAGGCCTGTCGCTTTTCTGACGGCTCTTACTATACCCGCTGTGGAGCGCTCGTCCTGGGATATGAGCCCGAGCCTGTTCCCATGTTTGATGTTCGGACAGGAGAGATTTATCTCTATGGCGTCGATAATACCTGAACGATCGAGGCCTTCCGCGAGAAGGGCATACTCTTTTTCGTCATTCCCGGCTATACTTGCGACCACCGGTATCTTCAATTTTTTCAGGAATGAGGCTTTCGAGGTTAAGAAATATTCCAGCCCCTTGTTCTCAAGGCCGATGGAATTGAGCATGCCCGAAGCCGTCTCAGCAATACGCGGGGGAGGGTTCCCTGCGCGGGCATTTAGAGTGATCGTCTTCATGACGATTGCGCCGAGAGAGTTTATATTGGTAAGTTCTTTATATTCTTCGCCGAACGTGCCGGAAGCCACCATGACGGGGTTCTTAAGCTTGAGTCTTCCTATCCTCACTTCGAAGGATCTCTTCATGGGCCTTCTTTCTTTTGTCCGAGCACGCGCTTCCTGGGCTTCGCGCCCTTAGAGTGGTCTGCCGGGCCCTTTATCTCTTTTAAGAGGTGGAGCTTGCCCTTCTTCTTCAATTCATTATATATCAATATCCACGCGCAATCATTCTCTTTATCGACTTCGCACTTACCTTTATCCTGGCCGCCGCACGGCCCGTTCAAGAGCGACTTGGGGCACCGCGTTATCGGACAGATCGTGCCCGTCATTTCCAGGACACAATCCCCGCAGGCCGAACACCTCTCCAAAAACTCACCCGTCGCGTTTATGGCTCCCATGAAGAGAGTGTCGTTACTTATATGGATAGGTTTGTCGGCGCGCATGTTATCTTTTACCGACTGGGCGCCGAGCCCGCATGCCATGACAAGCACCGAGTCGGACAATTCTATCTGCTTGCGGCTCTTGGCAAGCTCCATCTTCACCTTAGCCGCTATGCAAGGCGCCGAAGGGATTACGCACCCCGTCACGGCATAGCCGTGCTTTTCGAGCGTCTCCTTCATCGCCTTCACCTCTTCTTCGCCGCCGGTCTTACAGGTGGTGGAGCATTCGCCGCAGCCTATGATGAAGACGCTGTGCTCTCCCTCGAGGTTTTTCAGTATGTCCTGGATACTCTTCTGCTTTGTTATTATCATCCCGCTACATCACCGGTTCTACTTTCTTTATTTCTGGAACGGCTTTTTTGAGCTCGCGCTCTACGAAATTC
>JBAYFK010000164.1:0-3780 GCA_041667225.1 Candidatus Omnitrophota bacterium | reverse complement strand
ACTATATCGAAACCCATATCGCCGGGACGGGCTTTACCCAATATCGCGTTCAGATTAGCTCCGTCGTAATATACGAGCGCGCCTATCTTGTGCGCAAGATCGCAGATCTCTTTAATGTTAGTCTCGAAAAGTCCGAGCGTATTGGGGCAGGTGAGCATGACTGCCGCCACGTCCTTATTCAGCTCTTTTTTGTAACTTTCGAGATCCATGCACCCGTTCTTGTCCGTCGGTATTACGACGACGTCAAAACCTGCTATCGCCGCGCTCGCCGGATTTGTGCCATGCGATGAGTCGGGCACGATGACGGTCTTACGTTTGTCATTACGCAGTTTGTGGTAAGCGGCGATGAGCATCGCCCCCGTAAGTTCGCCGTGCGCTCCGGCCATGGGCTGCATAGTGAATTCGTCCATCCCCGCTATTTCACACAAAAGCTTTTCTGTCTTGTATATGACCTCGAGCGAACCCTGGGCCAGCATGCCGCCGCCCAAGAGCTGCGGAAGTAACGGATGAAGGTCTACGAAGCCTCCGAGCTTCGCTATTCTTTCGGTGAATTTCGGATTATACTTCATCGTGCAGGAGCCGAGCGGGTAGAAGTTCGTGTCGACCGAATAGTTCAGGCGCGACAGGTTAGTGTAATGCCTTATGCAGTCGAGTTCCGATACTTCAGGGAGTTGGGCGGCCGTCTGCCTGAGATACTTCTGCGGAAGCTCAGGTTTCGACGGGACATCGCACTCCGGTACCATAAAACCGCGGCGTCCCTTTACGCTCTTTTCGAATATCAATCGCATAGGACGGCCTCCAGACTGTTCGCCATCTTCACTATATCTTCCTTGGTGCGTTTCTCCGTCACGGCGACGAGCAGGTAATTATCCATGCCCTTATAATATCTTCCGAGCGGGAAACCGCATGCGAAACCTTTATCGATCATCTTGTTGACGACCTCATTAGCGTTCTGCGGCAATAGGACGGTAAATTCATTGAAAGTCGGAGAGCTCCTCATAACTTTGACGTTCGGGATACGGTCGAATATCGTCTTGGCGAACTCCGCCTTCCTGTGGTTTAGAAGCGCGGTCTCTCTCAAGCCCTCTTTTCCCAATAGGGATGCGTATATTACGGCTCTCAAAGCGCACAACGCCTCGTTCGAACAAATATTAGAAGTAGCCTTCTCCCTCCTTATGTGCTGCTCTCTCGCCTGGAGGGTGAGGACGAATCCCCTTTTGCCGTCTTTATCGATAGTCTCGCCCACGATCCTGCCGGGCATCTTGCGGACATACTCTTTCTTCGCGGCCATGAAACCGAGATACGGCCCGCCGAACGAAAGCGGTATGCCGAGCGACTGGCCTTCGCCGGTCGCGATATCGACCCCTATAGAGCCGGGCGATTTAAGGATGCCGAGCGATATCGGGTATACGGACTGTATGACGAGCGCTCCCATCTCGTGCGCCTTCTTTACTATGTCTGAATGGTCGTCGACCGCGCCGAAGAAATTAGGGTTCTGCAATATTACGGCCGCCGTTTTGTCGTCAAGCTCTTTATATATCGCTTCCCTGGAACTCTGGCCGTGGACTACCGGAGTCTCTACGAATTCTATCGAAAGGTTCGAGGTGTATGTGTAGAGCATCGTGCGGTATATGAGGTTCACGCCGCTATCGAGCAATATCTTTCTCTTACCCGTTATCCTGATGGCCATCATGGCCGCTTCGTACAAGGCGGTACCGCCGTCGTACAAAGAGGCGTTCGACACATCGAGCCCGGCAAGCTCCGCAATGGCGGTCTGGTATTCGAATATCGCCTGGAGCCATCCTTGAGAACATTCCGGCTGGTACGGCGTATACGCGGTATAGAATTCGCTCCTGTCTACAAGCGTATCCACAGCCGCAGGTATATAGTGGTCGTAGAAGCCGGCTCCGACGAAGTTGGTAAGCTGGGTGGCGTTCTTCGAGGCAAGTTTCTTAAAATGCTCGATGACCTCCGGTTCGGATTTCCCTTCCGGTATATTGAATGCCTTGGCTTTAAGTTCCGGTTTTATATCCTTGAACAGGTCTTCCATACTGGACACACCGATCGCCTTCAGCATCGCTTCCCGGTCTTCCCTCGTATGGGGAATAAAATTCATTAATGAGCCTCCTTGAGATACTCGCTGTATGCGCCGCTATTCATTAACGTGTCCTTTTCCTTCTCATTAGATATCTCGATGCAGGCGATCCAGCCTTTTTCGTAAGGCGACTGGTTGACGATCTCCGGCGTCTTGCCGAGGGCGTCGTTCACCTTAATGACCTTGCCCGACATGGGAGCGAATATATCGGAAGCGGCCTTCACGCTCTCTACCGTCGAGATCGGATCGGTCTGCTTAAAGGACTTGCCGACCGTGGGCAGTTCTATGAACGTTATATCGCCCAGCGCGACTTGAGCGTGGTCAGTTATCCCTATCGTGCCGATCTTGCCTTCTATCTTTATCCATTCGTGCTCTTTTGTGTAGAAAAGTCCTTCGGGAACGCTCATATTATATCTCCTTTACAGTGCCTTTTTTATAAAAAGGCCTACGCGTTATTATGGCGCCTATCTCTATATCGCCGTCTTTTATAGTTATTGCCGCGCCTATTTTATCATACTGCTTATTTATATAGCCCATACCTATGCCGCACCCGAGCGACGGAGAGAACGAGCCGCTCGTAACGACGCCGACATCTTTCCCTTCTGCATATATCCTGTAATTGTGCCGAGGCGCTCGTCGGGAAGACGTCAGGAAGCATATCAGTTTTTCCTTGATACCGTCATCTTTCTTCTTTAAGATCGCGCTCTTACCTATAAAGTCTTTGCCGGTATATACGAATGCTCCGAGGCCTGCTTCAAGAGGAGTAACGTTCATGCCTATATCCTGGCCATATAGAGGATATCCCACTTCCAGGCGTAAAGTATCCCTTGCGCCAAGTCCCGCGGGCTTCACCCTTTCATCCTTGAGCAACGTCTTCCATAGAAGAGGTATCTTTTCATTCGGCATATATAGCTCGTATCCGAGCTCGCCCGTGTATCCGGTCCTGCTTATTATTATATTTTCACCAAGTACGGAGAAATATCCGAAGGTATAATAGCCCAGTTTTTCTACCCCGTCCCCTGCTATCTTTTTAACAACATCGCGCGAAAGCGGCCCCTGCAGGTCGAGCTTCCCCAGCTTGGAGGAGACGTTTTCGAACTTTGCTCCGGTACGGAGATTGTCGCGAAGATTCGCCTCGTCCCCCGGAGTGGTCGCCGCGTTAACAACGAGCATCCATTCATTCGTCTTTATCTTATATATAATAACGTCATCTATGATACCGCCTGACTTATCGAGCATAAAGCCATAATGGCATTCGCCCGGTTTCATAGAGCCAAGATCCATGGTTAAGATGTTGTCGAGGCCGATATCGCGGGGGTCGCCATGTATCATAAATTCCCCCATGTGACAGATATCGAAGAGAGAGGATGAGGTGCGGCACCAATTATGTTCTGCTATGATCCCCGTATACTGGATGGGCATAAGCCACCCGCCGAATGGGGCGAGCTTTGCACCAAGAGACCTGTGTTCTTCCAGTAGCGGCGTTGATTTGAGTTCGTTTTGCGAAATTATTTCTTCCATTATCCGATTTTTCTGTTCCATTTATCATACTACTTTCATTCGTCATAGTCAATGGCGAGAATGGGGACATTTTCACCCCAGTCCGTCCCAATCCCACCCCGATTTTTTACGGGTCCTGGCTCGGGTCGCCTTTCAGGCGTTCAAAAATCTCGCTCGCACGGGGT
>JBAYFK010000163.1:0-3799 GCA_041667225.1 Candidatus Omnitrophota bacterium | reverse complement strand
GTCGATTTCCCGGCGCCGTTGGGGCCGAGAAAACCGAATATCTCGCCGCGCTTCACGTCAAAATTTATCTTATTGACGGCGGTAAAGCTGCCGAACGTCTTCAGGAGATCGGAGACGCTTACGGCTATATCAGGATCTGTTTGCGGCTTTGGATTCATAATCGTTCACTATGGCTATAAAAGCCTGTTCGAGGGTCGAGACCCCCAGTTCTTTTTTTATCGCGTCGGGCGTGTCGCACCTGAGGAGCTGCCCTTTATGAAGGAGGCCGACGCGTTTACACCTCTCCGCTTCGTCGAGATATGAAGTGGAGTAGAGGATCGTTACCTTCTCTTTCAATAACTGGTGGAGTATGCGCCAGAAATCGCGGCGCGATAAAGGGTCTACGCCGTTCGTCGGCTCGTCCAGGAATAATACTTTGGGAGTGTGAATAAGGGCGCAGGCGAGTCCGAGTTTCTGTTTCATACCTCCGGAGAGTTTTCCGGCCAGCCGGTCTTTGAATGGCGTGAGGTTGCTGAATCCGAGGAGCTCTTCGGTCTTCTTCGGGCGCTCTTTCTCGTCGACGCCGAACAGGTCGGCGTAGAAATTTATATTCTCGATGACGGTGAGGTCTTCATAGAGCCCAAACCTCTGGGACATGTACGCGATATTATCTTTGAGGGTCTCCGCTTCTTTCTGTATATGCTTTCCGTATACCCAGCCTTCGCCTGAGGTTGGGTCGAGGATGCCGGTGAGGAGGCGCATGGTGGTCGTCTTGCCGGCGCCGTCGGGGCCGACGAGCCCGAATATCTCGCCTTCCGGTATGTCGAGTGAGAGTTCGTTGACTGCGGTGAGAGCGTTGAACTTACGCGTGAGATTGACGGCTTTTATTACTGACATCTTACCCCGAAAGAATAACCGTTATAGGAGCGATATATACGCGTCCGCAGGCATACCCGGTTTAAGGTCGAGACTTGAGTTGTCGACCTTGACCTTTATCCTGTAAACGTACTTCACTCTCTCTTTAGTGGTCTGTATATATTTGGGAGTGAATTCGGTCTGTTGAGATATGAACGATATGCTGCCGCTATAAGACTTATGCGGATACGCGTCTATCTTGACGTGCGCCTTCTGGTTCAGTTTTATCCTCCCCAGGTCCGACTCATCTACGTATGCGCTCACCCAGATGTCGTTCAGGTCTATCGCCGTAAATACCGGCGCCCCTATCTGCACGTTCTCGCCCTGAAGCGCGCTCTTTACGGTTATGTATCCGTTGAGGGGAGAGGTGAGGTCGCCCCATTCGAGGTTGAGCTGAGCCAGCGCCAGGGAAGCCTGGAGCTTGTCGATGTTCGATATATCGGTATCGGCCTTGGTCTTTGCCGCGTCGCGCTGCTGGGCGGAGACCGCGCCCTCTTTATAGAGGTTCTCGTTACGCATATATTCCAGGTTGTCGAATTCATACTGCGCCTGGGCAAGTTTTACCGAGGCGGCAGCTTCGTCGCGCTGTTTTATTAGAGGCGACTTATCGAGGCGCGCCAGCACATCACCCGCTTTTATCACATAGCCCTCGTCGACCAGGAGCTCCTGTATAAGCCCGGCTACCCTGAAAGATATCCTGACCTCATTACCTTCTATATTGCCGGAGACTTTTATTGTATGCGCATTCTCGGCTTTTACGAACAGCTTATAGGCGAATACCCCGCCGCCCACGAACGCGATGATGATGAGAAGTAATACCGCCAGTCTTTTACGCCTCGTCTTTTTAGTGTCAGTCGTCATAACTCTCCTTTTTCGGAATATTGGCGGCCCATGACCCTGTTAAGTTGCGCCGCCGCCATGAGATAGTCGTAAATGCCCTGCGCCAGGTTCTGTTCGACCTGCGCTAAAGATGTCTGCGCGTCGAGCACATCGAGGTTTATCCCGACGCCGTTGTCGAAACGCACATTCGCTAGGCGCAGCGCTTCAGCCGCTTCGCCGACGCTGTCTTTCTGGGAATCGATCACAGTTTTGGATTCTTTTAAGTTCAGGCACGCCTGTTTTATATCGAGCGCGATCTGGTCGGAGATGTCATCTTTTGCGATCCTTGCCTGATTATACATCGCCCTGGCCTGGTCGACCTTCGCTTTGGTGGCGAATCCGTCGAATATCGCGATCGAGGCCTGGAGGCCGACATTCCACAGGCTGTGTTTCGCGTTCAGCATATTGGAAACGTCATCCGACTGGAAATTATAACCGGCGGTTGCGTCGACCTTGGGAAGCCATCCGGCCTTCGCGTATTCGATCGCCCATTTGTTGATATCTATGCCGAGGACCTTCAGGATCATCTGGGGATTGCGCGTGTAGGCCTCGCTCAAGAACGCTTCTTCTTTAACATCGATCAGGGTGTAATCCAATAGTCCCTCGATAGTTACCGGATCCGTCATCTTTAAGGCGAGGAGCTTCTTAAAATCGGCGGTTATGAGATCGATGGCGTTGTCGGCGTTTATGAGCTGGGGCATCAGTTTCGATACCTGCACTTTCGACTGCAGAACATCGAACTTGGAAGCGGTACCCTGATCGAACATCGCCAGCGTGTGCTTGTAATGGGCCTCGGCCTGCCCGACCAGTTCACCGGCTATGCGCTGGGTTTCGTAGGCGAGGAGCAGCCCGTAAAAGAGGCGCTTCGTTTCGAATTCGACGTCGAGCTTCGCGGCGCGCAGTGTCTCTTCCTGGACCTTCACTTCGAGTTTAGACTGCGCAAGGTTCGCCGTATCGGCGCCGCCGTTGTATATATTTTCCGCTACGGATAACGCGGCCATATTATTGTTCTTATAACCGTAAAATACGCCGGGATCCTTCCGGGCTCCGGCCGCAGTCGGGCCGCTGCTAGGGACGGCGTCATTCAGCTTATAGCCTGCGCTTGCGCCGACTTGCGGTAAAAATACGCTTCTGGCGTAGACGATACCCGCTTTAGCGTAATAAACAGCATCTTCCTGCATCTGTATGGAGCGATTATTGATGATGGCGGTGCTGACGGAGTCTTTTAGCGTGAAAGTCCTTACACCGGCAGCCTGTGGTTCTTCAGCGCATTGGAGCGCGCAGGATGCGGCGAGCAAAAATAATATAGAAAAAACGGATATCTTCTTTATCATTATTCTTGGATTTAATTATATCAGATGAATCCGCCTCTTACAAGTGCCCGAATGAAATTTATGTTCGCCCTCAGGCGTTACTAGTGGTATTATATATTGACATATCCTACGACGGATAATATGATATTAATAATAGCGAGGTGCATGTGACAGGACAAAAGAAGAATTTGGGCTTGGTCGAGACAAAAACTTATCAATTCGGTTCGCCCGGGCATGAGTTCGTCCTTGAGTCGGGCGAAAAACTTCCTCAGGTGACGATCGCTTATGAGACTTACGGCGAGTTAAACCAGGATAAGTCGAACGCCATCCTCCTGCTCCACGCCCTTTCAGGCGACGCGCACGCTGCGGGCCTTCATAAGGGGGACGAGAAGCCCGGCTGGTGGAACGACATGATAGGGCCCGGCAAAGCGTTCGATACCGATAAATATTTTTTGATATGTTCCAATGTCCTTGGCGGGTGTAAAGGTACTACAGGGCCTTCTTCGATAGATCCCAGGAAAAATAAGCCTTACGCGCTCGACTTCCCGGTCATCACGATGGGCGACATGGTAAACGCCCAGCTCGGCCTCATCGATCACTTTGGGATAAAGGAACTTCTTTCGGTTGTAGGCGGTTCGATGGGCGGTATGCAGGCGCTCGCGTGGCTCACGATGCATCCGAAGCATATCAAGAGCTCGATACCGATAGCGACG
>JBAYFK010000162.1:0-3811 GCA_041667225.1 Candidatus Omnitrophota bacterium | reverse complement strand
TTGGGTGTTGCTTGCGCTTGCCGCAAATTTAGATTAGGCATCTAAATTTGCTGTTGTAAAATTTACGATGGAAAAGCCTATATCGCCCCAATGTATCGTAAATTTTAAAAGTCGCTCCAGCAAACACCCAAAAGTTCCGCCAACTGACGACGTATTGATTTTTTACGGGTGGCGATGGGTGTTGCCTTGAAGGCGGCTCAAAAATCTGGCGAGCGCTTACGGGATGGGGTTACCAGGCAGCCGAAAAGGCGGCCATGAAAGATATCCGCCTAGTTTAACTGATATTATAAACCCCGTGCGAGCCGATTTTTGAACGCCTGAAAGGCTCACCCGAGCCAGGACCCGTAAAAAATTGGGGTGGGAAGACTGGGAGGAATATTTATACTTGACAAGATTGGTCAGGTATGGTATAAAGAGGGTATGAAGCTGTCAACGAAATCTACATATGGGTTACGGGCGATGCTTAACATAGCGCTTAAGGCCGATGAGGGCGCGACATCGATCACCGATATATATCAGAGCGAAGGCATATCGGTGTCGTATCTAGAGCAGCTTTTGAATAAGCTGCGCCGCAACGGCCTCATCAAAAGTATCCGCGGACCGAAGGGCGGGTATATACTGACGAGGGTGCCGGATAAGATAACGGTAGCCGACATTGTAGAGGCGCTCGAAGGGGATATATATCCGGTACATTGCATGGGCGCACATAAGAGCTCGGATAAATTCTGTAAGAAGGGTAAGGGCTGTGTGCCGAAGATCGTTTGGGTGAAACTTGCGAAAGCGATAAAAGACTGCCTGGAATCGGTCACGCTGGATGACCTCTGCAGTGAGGCTAGAAAGATAGAAGGCTAAGGGAAGGGGTCCGGAAAGAGAGATATCTATGAAAAAGATATACATGGATAATAACGCTACGACGAGGATGCGCGAAGAGGTGCTCGAAGCGATGATGCCTTATCTCACCGATATTTACGGCAACGCCTCGAGCATACACGAATTCGGACGATCGGCGAGGATCGGCATAGACAGGGCGAGGGAAAAAGCTGCGGCGCTCTTCGGAGCGGGGAGCCCATCGGAGATCGTATTTACTTCCGGGGGGACGGAAGCGGATAATCTTGCCGTTAAAGGAGTGGCATATGCCTTGAAGGGTAAAGGGAACCACATCATCACCTCTTCGATCGAACATCATGCCATTTTGAATACATGTAAATATCTCGAGAAGGAAGGGTATTCCGTCACATATTTACCAGTGGACAAGTATGGCCTCGTGAATCCGGATGATGTAAGGAAGGCCATAACGGACAAGACTATCCTTATAACGGTCATGCATGCCAATAATGAGGTCGGTACGATCGAACCGGTAGAAGAGATAGGAAAGATAGCGAAAGAAAAGGGCATCTATTTTCATACCGATAGCGTACAGGCTGCCGGAAAGGTGCCGTTCTCTGTAAAAGATATGGATGTAGACCTAGTCTCCATTTCCGGGCACAAGATATACGGCCCCAAAGGAATAGGGGCGCTGTATATAAGGAAAGGGACAAAGATCACGCAGCTTTTGCACGGCGGGCATCATGAGATGGGTAAGCGCGCCGGCACCGAAAGTGTAGCGCTCATAGCCGGGTTCGGCAGAGCGGCAGAACTGGCAAAGGAAGAGACTGTCTCGGAAGGAAAAGAGCTCGCAAGTTTAAGGGATGCGCTTTATGAAGGCATCATCTCGAAGATCGAGCATGTGCGCCTGAACGGCCATCCCGAAAAGAGGCTTCCAAATACGCTTAACGTAGGTTTCAAATATCTCGAAGGAGAATCGATAATACTTAATTTGGACATGGAGGGGATCGCGGTGTCTACAGGCAGCGCGTGCACCTCAGGTTCTCTGGAACCGTCGCATGTCCTGACAGCAATGGGCGTGGATCCCGCTGATACGCAAGGGTCCGTAAGGTTCTCTCTCGGCAGGGACAACACAAAGGAAGATGTAAAATATCTGCTCGATGTGCTGCCTCCCATAATAAAGAGGCTGAGAGCAATGTCGCCGTTATACGAAGGAAAATAGTAACTATTCTGCAAAGCAAATTTGAGGAGATGATCAAAATGGAAGGCCAATATTCAGAGAAGGTAATGGAGCATTTCAGAAATCCGCGCAATGTCGGAGAGATACCCGATGCAAGCGGAATAGGGAATGTAGGTAACCCCGTATGCGGGGACATAATGCGCCTTTATATAAAGGTAGACCAGCAGGAAGTGATCACGGACGCCAAGTTCAAGACGTTCGGATGCGGCGCGGCTATCGCCACTTCAAGCATGGTCACGGAACTGGTCAAGGGAAAGACTATTAAGGAAGCGCTCAAGGTGTCTAATCATGCCGTTGCGGAAGCTCTTGGTGGTTTGCCCAAGATAAAGATGCATTGTTCGGTATTGGCCGAAGAGGCCTTAAGGTCGGCTATAGACGATTATATAGCTAAAAAGAAGAAAGCTTAAAAGCTCCATCATGAAGCATAAAATAAGGGCGCAGATAAAGGAACTCCTAAAGGCGCATTCCGAACTTGAAAAATCGGAAAAAAGTGATATAATTAAGCGTAAGTTGTTTAATGAGGAGATATATAAAAAAGCAAACGTTGTGATGTTCTATGTCTCGTTAAAAGACGAAGTCGACACTTTACCAATGATAGACGAGGCAATTTCAGCGGGTAAACGGATTTGCGTACCAGTGATCTTGAAGGAAGAGATGAAATTGATAGCAGGCGAAATCAAGGACAGGAAGACGGATTTGGAGAGGCAGCACTTTGGGATCTACCAGCCTAAAAAAGACAAGGTGAGTGAGATCCCCTTGAAAGATATAGATTTAGTTGTTGTTCCCGGCATAGCGTTCGATAAGAAAAATGTAAGGTTGGGCCGGGGGCACGGTTACTATGATCGATTCTTGTGCGGCCTCAATAAAGCGACAAAAGTAATAGGACTCGCTTTCCGTTTTCAGGTACTTGATGACCTTCCCCAAGACTCACACGATATCCCCGTCTGGAAAATCATCGCAGCTTAACCACAAAAAGCAGGAATAAAGAACACGGTTCATACGATCTAAAGCATATGGTCGAATTCTGCTTTTTTGTGTTCTACATAGAGGAGGAAATAAGATGCACACAGACAATCTAGTTGTCTTTATAGGCCTGGCCAGTATCGGCGCCATCGTGTTTTCCGCCCTGGGCTATTTCATAAGAAAGTACCATGTCAAAGGCAAGCTCAAGAGCGCTGAAGAGAAGGCAAGGAAAGCGCTTGAGAGCGCCACTAACGATGCGGAAAAAGTAAGGCGCGCAGCGGAGCTGGAAGCCAAGGACCTTCTTTTGAAGATGAGAACGGAGTTCGAGCACGAAACGAAGAGCAGGCGCGGTGAGCTCACGGTCCTTGAAAAGAGGCTTATACAAAAAGAAGAGAATATGGACAGGAAGATGGATGTCCTGGACAGAAAAGAGAAAGATATTGAAAGAAAGGACAATGCTATAGGGGAGCGTGAAAAAGGGCTCACTGTCAAAGAGCGCGACCTCGAAGCCATGTTCCAGGAAGAGAAAGAGAAATTGCAGAAGGTGTCCGGCATGACGAGAGAAGAGGCCCGCGGGGTGCTTCTCCGGAGGCTGGAGGAGGAAGTAAAGCAGGAAGCCGCTATCATGATCAAAAGGGTAGAGGAAGAAGCCAAGGAAAAGGCCGACAAGGAAGCCCGCAAGATAATAGGCCTCGCCATACAAAGATGCGCAGCCGAGCATACTGTAGAAACGACGGTGAGCGTAGTCAGTCTTCCTAATGACGAAATGAAGGGCAGGATCAT
>JBAYFK010000161.1:0-3858 GCA_041667225.1 Candidatus Omnitrophota bacterium | reverse complement strand
GGCCACGTGGACGGATCCGACCAATCGCGGGTCCCGTTCTTCAGGTCTCTGTTCAATAACCCCGGTATCGCAGCTATCGTATCGATGTACATCTCTTCCTTGGCGAATAATGTGCCGTTCGTCCTTCCGCCGTAATAAGCGATAAAATCACTATCCGTATAGACTACAAGTTCTCCTCTTACGCCGCCAAATGCCCTGATGCCTCCCGTATAGAAATCACCATAGGATATGAGCGTCAGCCTATCGTTCGAGCCGTTAGTCGGCTGCACTATCGTGATACTGCCTGTAGCTACCACTGTATGGTCGCCGGCTCCGCCCCACCATGAGGTATCGCTGAAGAGTATAAGGACGTCGCCATCAACGAATATGATGGGGGTATCTGCCGGAACGCTCCACGGCGTAAAAGTCTGGTCGCCCGAGTAATAATTATCGCCCCCCTCATTAATACCCAGATCGATGCCCAAAGGATTATTGGCAGCATCGTTCAAAAATACCGTATAGTAATATTCGAAAGCATCTTTATCATTTATCACGTCATCATCATTTATATCATTGATCTCGAAATTGGCCTCTCCGCCCGGGAATATCTCACTGCGAACGACGACATTATCTCCGCTTATATCGGCATAACCGAGGGGATGTTCCGCATCTGTCTGTATGCCCGTCGTGTTAAAAAGCGGATTGATCCAGAAATCCGGCACCATCAGTTCCTGGTTCTCCAACACATCGCCTGTGACCTGCGCATAATCGTTCATCAATATGTCCGAGTTACTCATAATAGGGCCGTCCGCGCGCACCCATGACCTGAGGAAGAGGAATTTTTCGCCGTTCAGTGTCATGTCGCCGATAGAACCGAGCGGTATGCCCATAGTGATAGGAGAGTCGAATCCGTATTTGGCGGTTACAACTGCCGTACGTCCATTGGCCGTGCCTTGCGATACTATACCGAAGTGATCTGAGTCTATAGTTGTGGCGGATGCCGTATAAGTACCGACGATCGTTCCTCCGCCCACAATCGTTTCTACATTATGCTGAGGATCTGTCTGTGGCCAGGTAATGGTAGCGCTTCCGTTCGACACGCTCCTAAGCAGCGTATACATCCTCTCGGCTCCGGCGCTGGCTACATAATACGCCTGCGACAGGTCGTTGCATGTCTTGGTCTGGATTATCTCACTACACCCTATATTCACTACGACCCAGACGAGCAGAAGCAGGACCGAGATCATTGATACTACCAATACGAGTGTCGAGCCTTTTTGATTTTTCATAGCACAAACGCTCCTCATGTTAAAGGACATGGTTTGAAAACCACCTTTTGCTTGATATAACCCTCACTTATAGTATACCATATAAATATATATTTACAATACCACGGAATAGTGCTAAAATAGGAACAATCATTGAAGGTATTATAGGGTTGCAGGGTAGGTCAACACTTCGATTTTTAGCTGTCGGAGCTCATTGTAAAGGGGTGGGAGATCATGTCCAAGAAAATAATACCGAATAATAGGCGCAGGACATGCAGGCATCCTGGATGCAAGCATAAGTTGAGTATCTATAATCATGAAACGTATTGCTATGTTCATCAGCAGCTTGCTTTAGGCAAAAGTTCCTCCGCACCTGTTGCTTATCAGCGATATTTCCAGGAGTTGGCCGTAAAACCATAAAGGAAGAGCCTCCTCAGTCAGGCGTCTTAGCGGCCGCGCTTATGATCTATTCCTTTCTATGCCTGCCCGCCGGCAGGCAAATTCATTATGAATAAAAGATCTTCAAAACCAAGGGTCATTGTAAGTAAATGCCTCACCTTCTCGGCTTGCCGTTGGGACGGTGTTGCAGCCGGGGATAGCTTTGTCAAGAGCCTTAAAGGACAAGTCGACTTTGTTGCCGTCTGTCCTGAGGCCCTGATAGGCCTTGGGATCCCTCGCCACCCAATCAGGATAGTGATATCTAAAGGGCGTATCAGTTTAATGCAACCGGCTACACTACGCGACCTTACAGACAGGATGAAGAGCTTTGCGTCAAAATTTCTCGGCCGGCATACCGATGCGGACGGTTTTATTTTAAAGGAACGGTCGCCATCGTGCGGCTTGTCCGGAGTTAAATGGTACTCTCGCATCGATTCACGGCGCGCCATGTCTATGGGCGGCGGTC
Source organism: Candidatus Omnitrophota bacterium (assembly GCA_041667225.1). Taxonomy (GTDB): domain Bacteria; phylum Omnitrophota; class Gorgyraeia; order 2-01-FULL-45-10; family 2-01-FULL-45-10; genus JBAYFK01. Next base: position 1,707 of record JBAYFK010000161.1, on the reverse strand, counting down.
TCTTCGGTTCGGAGGCAGTTAAGCGCTTTCCGCGCCTGCCTATAGAGACGGAAGAGAGCCTGAAGGATCCCGCGGTCAGGGAGCGTTTTTTGAAACGCATTTTTAAACGAGCCGCGCGGCGTGCAGGGCGTAAAGCTTAAGGCTGGATTTTCTTGTGGAAATTTCATATTCCATATACAATATATGGGCGAATGCCGTTAAATTCAAATAGGACGGAATGAATATGCATGGCGTGAGTATCATAATAGCGGTCTGGAACCAGCTTGGCTATACCAAGCTTACGGTAGAATCGATACTGCGGAATACCTCCGATGTCCCGTTCGAATTCGTTATAGTTGACAACAATTCGAAACCGGAGATAAAAAAGTATTTCGAACTTCTGCAGAAAGAACAGAGCGTAAATTATATCAGGAACGAGACGAACCTTGGCGCCATCAAAGCGATAAACCAGGGAATACGCGCTGCCCGTTATGATTATATAATGGTCATCCACAACGATGTCGTGATCATGGAAAAGGATTGGCTGAAGAAGATAACGGACGTGATGGACTCTGACCCGAGGATAGGTATCGCCGGACTGGCCGGCAGGCAGGAGATATACAAGACCGGATGCGTGAACGAGGCGAGCCTTAAGCATAATCTCCAGAATGAAGACCTCAATGCGCCCATGGCCGAAGCGGTGGCCGACGTCGCCGTGGTAGACGGCCTGTGTTTTGTCATGAGACGGGAACTGCTCGACCGGATCACGGGTTTTGACGAGGCGTATGGGTTCATGCACTGTTATGACCTGGATATATCATTGGCGAGCATCGCCGCCGGGTTCCGTAATGTCGTCGTCAGGGTAGAGGCTATGCACGTCGGTAACGGCGGAAGGTCTCGCAAGGCTTCGGATTACAAACTCTTCGTCAAAGATGACTACGGCCTTTTGAAAAAGAATTGCAAGATCCTGGCGCATAAGTGGCGTGAAATACTTCCATTGAAAGTCTGATGATATGGAGATGAAAAAGACCGTAGACCCTGCCCTCTATTCGGAAAAGTATTTCCTCACCGATAACGAGGGATGTCTCGAATATCAAAAAGGCCTCGACGATAATATACACACCAAATTCCGGCAGGCGCTCAGGATAGCCGCGCCCACTTCTAAAGACGCGGTCCTCGACCTGGGCTGCGGAAGGGGAGAGCTCGTATATTATTGCGCCAAGACAGGGGCAAGGGCGCTCGGTATAGATTATTCACCCGACGCCGTCAGGATAGCGAAGAGGACCATAGGTATGCTGCCTCCTGAACTGCGTTCCCGCGCCGGCGCCGAAGTGGGCGATGTCGCTTCCTACGATTTTCGCGAGAAGTTCACAATAGTATTTATGATAGAGATAGTAGAGCACGTCTATGACTGGCAGCTCGCGGAGGCCTTTAAAAAGGTGCGCGGGATACTTGCCGACGACGGGCGTCTCATAATAATCACACCCAACTATTATTACGAGAATTATCTTCTTCCCCTCAAGCGGCTCGTCAACATCCCGTTCAACCTCGTAAAATGGCCGATCAGGATCTTTAAAGGGAAATACGGCCTTGAGAACGCGCGTGAAATGTTCCGTAAAATATTCAAGATCAAAGTGGACCGCGGCGAACTTAATAAGATGATGCACGTAAATATAACCACTCCGTCAAAACTTAAGAATATGCTCGCAGGGTTTGACGTCGATATGC
>JBAYFK010000160.1:0-3880 GCA_041667225.1 Candidatus Omnitrophota bacterium | reverse complement strand
TCAAGAACTCGTACATATACAGGCGTTGCGGTTGATGTAGAGAAGCGCCTTAAAGAGCACAATAGTGGTCAGGTAGCGTCGAGTCGTCCGTATCTACCATATGAGATACTCCATTTCGAAACATATGATACTTTGAAAGAAGCTCGTGCTAAGGAGAGATTTTATAAAACAGCAACCGGCAGGCGAAGGTTGCGAGATCTGATCGTCAACCCATAACCCACCCCGGAGGACACTATATGCTCAAGTACATTATGTCACCTCTTAAGATCGTAAATCTGCTCAGGCAAAATCCATCACCCAACGATATAGCTTTAGGCGTATGCCTGGCGATGTTCTTCGGGTTCACCCCGCTGAACGGCCCTATGGCACTCCTTTTGGCGATATTCTTCTTCGTCTTTAAGATGAACGGGCTCTCGACGCTGCTAACACTGCCCCTATTTAAGATAGTGTATCTGCTGGGGGTTAAAAGTTTATGTAACGTCATAGGCGTCTCGGTGCTCGTTAAGGCCGATGCCTTGAATGGTTTCTGGGCGTGGTTTACGGGCCTCCCGGTAATAGCGCTCCTCGGGATAGATCATACTCTCGTAACAGGAGGATTTATATTGGCCGCCGTACTATCACCGGCGGTATTTTTTATTTCAAGGGCTTTGGCGATAAAGGTATCTGCCGCGGCCTACGGTAAGATCAAGAATACCAAATTCGGCATGTGGCTCACAGCCCCTCAAGCTAAAGCTGCTCCGGCCAAAGAAGGGGGTATGCTGCGCAGGCTGAAGATAATCAATGTCGTCATTATCATAGCCGCTCTCGTCGTGATCCACGTCGGCACTGGTCTCGTGATAAGCCCGCTCGCCCGGTCCTTCATAGTGGAACAGCTGAATACCCAGACCGGCTCACGCCTCATGGTAGATTCACTCAATGTGTGGCCGCTCACTCTCTCAGTATCGTTAGGAGGCGTCAAGGTATTCGATAATAATAAAGCCGACACGCGCATCGTGAAACTAGATCACGCCGCATTCAGCCTAAGCCCTATCGGGCTTCTTTCCGGAAGAGTCGTCATCTCGCGCGCGAGCCTCTCGGGCGCCGAGTTCATCCCTGAAGGTATAGCGGATACGAGTTTCACCGGGCCTAAGGTGAAGGCTGCCCCAAAAGGGGAGAGCCCGTGGGAACTCGCCTCAGTACTAAAGACGGCGGACAAGAATAAAGATCTCGCCGGACGCGTATGGCAGATAGTGAAGAAGTCGTTCTCGAAGAGTTCCGCCGATAAAGCGAAGGAAGCGAAGAAGGATTCGAAGAAGGTCACAAAGGTCGTGAAGAAGCTCGATCTCGGGGATAAGGTAGAGTTCAGGCGCGGCCCCGGCGCCGAGCTTCTCGAGATAAAACGTCTCTCGATCACGAGGGCCGTGATGCATCTCGACAACTCGATAGCCATCTCAGACGCCGGCATAAAGATAAAGGGCCTCACCTACGATCCGTCGTCCGGAGCCGATGTGGCGCGCCTGCGCGTGAAAGGCGATATCTCCGGATCAGGGTCCTCCTTCGGAAAGATCGATCTCGATCTTAATAAGAAGGTCACGGCAAATAAACAGTCTGTGGCGCTCACGGTGTCGATAACCGATCTCGACATCGCTCTCGCCAGGCCGCTCTATGAAAAGTCTCTCACCCTCTACGGCACAAAGGGTAAACTCTCTTTCGATTCCCGCACTACGATAGACGATAGCGCTATGAACTCCCGTAATGAGATAGTCCTCCGCGGCCAGAATATAGTCCCGGTGAACCAGATGAGCATGGTATTCGGCCTGATCCCCGCGTCTGCGCTTTGCGAGGCGATAAATAGCGTCGATCCTCTGACGCTCAAGTTCAATATAGGCGGCACGGTCGATGAGCCGCAGATGAAAGGCCTCGAACAATCGCTCATGGATCTGGCCAAGCCATACCTCCAGAATATGGTGAAGAAGCAGGTGATGGGTGAAGGGCAGAAGCTCATGGATAAATTCCTGAATAAAGGCGCCGCGCCCGCCGCAGAAGGGGCCGCGCCATCTTCCGAAGCGGCGTCTTCCGGAGGGTCCACCGGAGACAAAGCCATGGAAGCGATCGGTTCGCTCTTCAAGTAAAGAATGCAAGCTGATATATTCTATACGAGATCAAATATGACAAAATACCTGAAACTCATCATCCTACTCCTCTTGCTATTATCTACCGCCCCCGCTATGGCTGAGTTGCCTGACCATCCTTTGATCGCTCAGGCCCAAAGCGAAGCCGCCCGGCGCGTAAATTACGCAGAAGCTAATGACGCGATAGTCGAGCTTACGGCCGACGGCAAGATTTTTTACGTCCTGTGGCTCCCCGAAGGCGCCACCCCCGAAGATCCGCCGCCAATGATCGTCACGATCCACGGGCATGGCAGCTGGGCGTTCGACGAATTTTATCTTTGGCACAAGGCCGCTAAGGCGCGCGGATACGGGATCCTCGCTATCCAGTGGTGGTTAGGCAAAGGGGACAGCATGCGGGATTATTTGATCCCGCAGGAGATATACCGGGCTATAGACCAAGTGCTGAATAGAGAGCATGTAAAACCTGGGACTGTTCTCTTTCACGGGTTCAGCCGCGGATCGGCCAACTCGTACGCGGTCGCGGCGTTAGACAATACGCGCGGCGGGAATTATTTTGCGCTCATCGTAGCCAATGCCGGAAAGCCGGGGATAGATTATCCGCCGAATCGCGAGATCGAACAGGGCCTTTACGGCCGGGAGCCGCTTAGAGGTACACATTGGGTAACATTCGCCGGCGGCCAGGATATCCATCCGGAACGCGACGGCATCGCCGGTATGCGTGAAGCGGCTGAATGGATACGCAGATACGGCGGTACCGTAGATATTATGATAGAAGATAAGAATGCCGGTCATGGCGGTTTTCACCAGGACCCGGTCAACATGAATGCAGCTCTCGATATATTCGAGGAACGGTTAAAGGAGGCGCCACATGTCCATAGTAAAGGAATTTAAGGAGTTCGCGGTCAAAGGCAATGCGGTAGATATGGCAGTCGGTATCATCATCGGAGCGTCTTTCGGTAAAATAATCAGCTCTCTCGTCAACGACATGATCATGCCGCCCCTGGGGCTCCTGATCGGCGGCGTCGATTTCAAGAACCTGAAGCTCGTCCTCAAAGAAGCTGTCGGCGAAGCCCCAGCAGTCTCCATCAACTACGGGGCGTTCATCAACACAACGATCGATTTCCTGATCGTAGCATTCGCCATATTTCTGGTCATCAAAGGCATCAATATCCTGAATAAGAAAAAAGCATAACCCCGGAGGCCGTTAATGAGTCACGAAGAACATATCCTGCATGAGCTTAAAGAGATGCACGCTTGGGTCGCGCACGCTGATAGCCAGATATCACGTATCAAATGGTCCCTCTGGGGTATAGTCGCGCTGTTGGTTGTGGTTATTGGTATGCTGTTGAGGAAATAACAGACGTATGGGCCAGGCATGCCTGACCCATACATTATTTTTTACCACAATCCAAATTCCGCAGGGCTATTTCGTAGAACATATTCGCGTACGTGCATCAATGACCGCTCATTCCGGATAACATGGTCATAAAATGACCGTTGCCATTCAAAATCAGATTCATTTTTCGCATAATGCATATATCGCGAAACCGCGGATTTAAATGATCCGATCATGATTGGTAGGGACAAGGCATGCCTTGTCCCTACATTATCGATTATGATAATACCGTGAATATGATCCGGCATGATGACGAATTCATCCAATTTAATACCATGGAAATGCCTAGGTATTGCTAGCCACATTCGTTTGGCGGTCTCACCAAATTCATTCAGTATAATGGCACCATTTTCTTTATGTCCGAACCATTCTC
>JBAYFK010000159.1:0-3888 GCA_041667225.1 Candidatus Omnitrophota bacterium | reverse complement strand
AGCGCAGGCAATTCCGATTTCACGAACGATGAAGGCGACCTGACAAAAGGCACTCTTGTTGTACCTGACATGCTTGGGCTTGGTAAGAAGTATTCTATCAGGATAGAGAATATAGGTAATGCCTTGCCGAACGTTCCGACTACAATCACCTTCGTATCTGAAGTAAAACAGATGAATAATGACGTCTCCGTCACGGTAACGGGCTATAAGAAAGACGCCGACGGCAACATACTTCTCGATGAGGAAGGCCTGCCGATACCGGAAGGCACGTATTCTCCGACCGATATAGTCACCAATTCCGTAATAGTGAGGGCCGATGTTAACAGGGACGGCCGTATCACGACGGATGATAAGCTGGCCGTCGAGGCGATCCTCAAAAAAGCGCTCGATGTGACAGGCGATGGCGATATAGACAAGATGGACCTCTCGCGCATCACCGATGTGCTCGATTCTCTCGACATGAATATAACCGAGCCCGAGATGCGCAGGCTGGATATAAACGACGACGGGTTCATTGACGGCGATGATATACAGATCCTTGAAGACAGCTTCAGCATACTTGCTTCTTCAGACGTTGACGGAGACGGCCTCGCTACTCAGTCAGACGTAGATTTCATCAAACATGTATTCGATTTCGTAGCGAACAACGCCGTCCTTTCGAAAGAGGTCGTGGAAGGCGCTGACCTGAACGGCGACGGCCTGGTCGATAATTATGATAAGAAGCTGCTGCTGGAGGTCCTGAACGATGTGCGCGATGTTGACGGTGACGGCAAGATCACGGCATCGGACGCCGAGCGCCTGCTCGAGATCATACGCGCAGCGGAGCTTGACGTTGACCAGGCGGACATAGTGAAATCCGACGTAGATGACGACGGCGATGTAGACGAAGAGGATGTGCGCGTGCTCGCGTCGGTGAAGGCGCTCTTCAACGAACAGGGCAATCCTTTGGATATCAATAAGGATAACTCCGTAGACCTGAACGACGTCAAACTGCTCGTAGATATCTATAAAGATATAGATGAGGGCAGGGCGATGTCTATAGAGGAACTCGGTACTTACGATATCACCAATGACGGTATAGTCAATTCGCTCGACGTTTCCGAGATGCAGGATATTTTACGCGGCCATGTCGATGTCAACCTGGACGGTATCGTCGATTCCGCCGACGAGGTCTTCATAGATAAAGTAATAGAGTATATGCAGATAGGGGTCACTCCGTTCGAGATGCAGCTCCTCGACCTTGACGGTGACGGAGAGCTCACATCCTACGATGTATATAGAGGTAAGCAGCTCCTCAACATCTATGAACGCGGCGATGTTGACGGCGACGGTTATATAACCCAGTACGATATCCTTGAACTCGACCGTATCAATAAGTTCATAAAGGATGTGCAGACATACCTGCCGGAGACAGTAAAGAGGGCGGATATCAACCGCGACGGCGTTGTGGATGAAAAAGATAAGAATATGCTCGCAGAGATAGTGAAGAACGCGGTAGATATAGACGGCGACGGAGCTATCAATGGCGACGATGTCGACCTCCTCTATAAGGTCATAGAGGGCCTGCGCTACGGGATGGACAACCAGGAAGTCTTTATAGAGGACGAGGTCTATACCGACACCAACGGCAACGGCATGCATGACGCCGGAGAGCCTTATACCGATACCAATTCCAACGGCCAGTGGGATGGCGAGAGGATAATCTCCACCAACGCTGAAGATTACACCGATTCGAACGGCAACGGCAAATATGACGACGGCGAGCCATACGTAGACGCGAATGACAACCATAAGCGCGATTCGTCCACGGTAGAGAAGCTTGAAGAGGCCATCGACATGTTCAGCAAGCTCGATATCAACAAGGACGGCCTCATCAACAATTATGATATCCAACTCCTCGTAGACGTCATTACGATGGCGTTCGTGCCGGGCGCGGTATACGACGACGAGATCCTGCGCGCCGACCTTACGGGCGAATTCGGGATTCCGGACGGCGTAGTCGACAGCTATGACCTTACTCTCATCGCGAGCGCGTACGGATCGAGAAGCATCCGCAAGAACGGTGATGAGACGGTCATCGGAGCTGAAGGCAGGGTCGGATTCACATCACAGGGAGATACGGTCGTATCGCGCGAAGACAATACATACGTGACCTATCAGATCGATACGCATGCCGCCGAAGGCGAGCAGCATGTTAACGACGCAGGAGTCCTGGTGGCTTACAAGCTCGGCCTGTCGGCCAGAAGTTTCAATTTCCAGGATATGCCGATAGAGAACTATAGCTACATCTTCGAGATATATGTCGATAACGGGTACGTAGGCGACCTCACGGTAGAAGGCAACAAGAGCAAGTATAAAGAAGCGCTCATGGATATTATATTGACGAAAGGTCTGCACGAGATCAAATTCGTGTGGGTGAACGCTCCGGAGGACGGTACGGCGAGCGTTCAGATAGGCGATATATTCCTGCGTAATGTCTGTGACGCGGACAATGACGGCAGCGTGGATAATGAGGATTGGTCTCAGGCGGTAAGCGTCCAGAAGCGCACGGAGATGCTCGATATTTCCGGTGAGCTCAACACGGACGGTGTGACGTACAAGGCAAAAGACAACCATATCGACATCTATGATAAGAACTACATGAAGAAAGTGTTCACGGATTGGGTCAGGGACTATGACGGAAAGAACGGCGGCACGAAAGACGGAGTGATCAAGAGATCGGAACTGGGCGGCGATATCGAGCTCAATGCCATCTTCGACAAGGTCAATATGAGCCATAAGCTCAATATAGTCCTCGATAATCCGGTCGCCGATGATGATACGCTAGACCAGAACGACCTCGATCTTATGGAAAAGATGGTCCTCTCCATCTACCAGACGAGCCGCCTCCAGGGAGCCGATATCGCGGGATCGAAGACAGGCTCGCTTGAATATGTACCTGATGGGATCGTGGACCAGTTCGACGTTGACGCGGCTACAAATCTTCTCAACTCTTTCGTGGATGTGTCAGGCGACGGCACGATAAATGACAATGACCGCCAGATGATACGCGATCTTATAGACTTTAACCGTTATTCTGTTACGGCTGGCGAGCGCATGAAAGCCGATGTTAACCGCGACGGATTCGTAAATGAGAAGGACAGGGAACTCCTTAAAAAGAATATACGCCTCTTCAGGACTTACGACATAACCGGTGGTCCTGACGGCAGGCCTGACGGTGTCACGGACGAAAAGGATTACCAGGCTATAGTTGACATATATAATATGTTCAAGGTCGACCAGTCAAAGCTGCTCAAGGCCGATATCGCAGGGACGAAGAAAGACGTCCTGTATAACGGCGAAGGCGGCACGATCTGGGACGATATAATGAAGAGCTTCGATACGAACCTCGACGGATTCATAGTCCGCGGCGAAGGCGACATCACCGACGCGTTATTTGACCCGTATAATACCGATCCCACGCAGATATCGTTCGGCGACGGCGTAGTGGACAACATGGACCAGGACGCCCTTGTAAAGGCGCTCAAGTACGGCCAGGATATCAATAAAGACGGTCTGCTCAACCAGTACGATATAGACATACTGCAGAGCGTAGTAAGGTCGGGTATATACATTGCCAAGTACGACCTCTCCGGATACGATACGATAGGCAGGGAGTTCACCTACGAAGCTGATGGCGTCATAGACCAGTCGGATGTAGAGCTCCTGAGACAGTGTATAAAGAACAAGATCGATATCACCGGCGACGGGAAGGTAGATATACTCGACGTCAATGTCGCCGGACTCGGCGTGGTAATAGCCGATTATATCCGCGCAGATTATACCGGCATCCTGGAGGTAAAGGATGGCACCGTAGATTTCCGCGATGTAGAGTTCGTGGAACAGGTT
>JBAYFK010000158.1:0-3903 GCA_041667225.1 Candidatus Omnitrophota bacterium | reverse complement strand
TATAGTGCCGTCAGAAGATACCGGGAAAAAGCTTATAGAGAACGGCATAGACCCGCAGAGAGTGGCGGAATTCGGCATCCCGATAGACGAAAAGTTCAATGAGCGCCGAGACAAGAAGTCTATATGCCAAAAACTGGGTCTTGACGAAAACATTCCGTCCGTTCTGGTTATGGGAGGGACTCAAGGACTGGGTCCCATAAGCGAACTTATAAGGATGCTCGACCGTTCCCATATAAATATACAGATCATAGTCGCTACGGGCACGAATAAGAGGTTATATAAAGGCCTGATGCGAAAATCAAAACTGTTCCGAAAAAAAATAGTAGTGCTGCCTTATGCCAATAACGTCGATGAGCTGATGGATATATCGACGATCGTAATAACAAAGCCCGGCGGTATTACAACGGCTGAAGCCCTGGCGAAGGGCATACCAATGCTCATAATAAACCCGCTGCCCGGACAGGAAGCCATGAATACCAAATTCCTGCTAAAGGAAGGAGTGGCGGTAAAAGCAGAAGCCGCTGAAGACGTTACGGTGCTTTTGGAAGAACTGTTATATAACCGCAACAAACTTGACAGAATGAGCGAAAGAGCCCGGGCTCTTTCGAAGCCCAACAGCGCTATGAATATAGCAAAACTTATCCTGGAGTCGGCATCTAAATGATATTATATATATTATTCCGTATCGGTTATTTTATCGCTAACACGCTTCCATTGAATATCGCGTATAAAACTGCCTGCTTCTTTGCGGACCTCCATTACTATTCTTCGCGTCGTGACAGGGAGGCCGTGATGAGTAATTTGGGGATCATAACGGAGAATAAGGCCGACGACAAAGAATTGCGCATCATGGCAAGAGACGTATTCAGGAATTTTGCTAAATATCTTGTCGATTTTTTCCGTTTTTCCAGGATAAACGATGAATATATCAAGCAAAAAGTAAAAATATCTGGCCTTGAATATGTGGATCAGGGTTTATCCTCAGGCAAAGGAGCCATAGCATTATCCGCTCACATCGGGAACTGGGAACTTGGTGCCCAGGTGCTTTCGACCATCAGGCCTCCTATGAAGGCAGTGGTCCTTACGCATCGCAACAAACTTGTAAATGATTTCTTTACTAAACAGCGGACCGTGGGCAAACTTAAGCCGGTGGAAATAGGCATAACCTTGCGAAACTGCTATAAGATATTGAAGAGTAACGGGCTTCTGGCGCTGCTTGGAGACAGGGATTTTTCGAAGAATGGATTGTTCCTTAATTTTTTCGGCAGGCGCACGCTGATCCCTAAAGGCCCCGCGGTATTTTGTCACAGGCTCGGCTCATGCATCGTTCCGACATTCATAGTGCGAGAAAAGGACGACTCTTACAGTTTTATGTTCGAACCGCCTATCTATCCCGACAAAGATCTGGATGAAGAAGCATGCGTCAGGAATTTAGCGGAGAAGTACACGTCTATCATTGAAAGATACGTGAGAAAATACCCGACTCAGTGGTTCATGTTCAGAGAGGCCTGGAATGGTGATTAAAGATATATGTTGCGTCGTCCCTTCGTACAACGAAGGCAGGACCATAGGACGCATAGTAAAGAAGCTGAAAGAGCACAATTTTACCGTATATGCGGTAGATGACGGGTCGACCGACGAAACCGCAGCCATCGCCGAGTCCGAAGGTGCGGTGGTGGTAAAAAATGCGAAGAATATGGGCAAAGGCGCGGCCTTAAGGGCAGGATTTAAGCGCGCCTTGGACGATGGCTTCGAATTGATCCTAATAATGGACGGCGACGACCAGCATGATGTAGCGGACATCGCGCACTTGATAAAGAAGATGAGAGAGACGAGCGCAGGAATAGTAATAGGCAACCGCATGCTCGACACAGGGATGATGCCGAGGATACGAATCATAACGAACCGCTTTATGTCGTACATGCTTTCACTTTTATCGGGTCAGTATGTCCCGGATACGCAATGCGGGTTCAGGCTTGTCAGCCGGGAAGTCCTGAATAAGATCAAGCTCGAATGCAGCAAGTACGAAATAGAATCGGAGATGATAATAAAGGCGGCAAGGGCTGGTTTTAAAATAGAATCCGTGCCCATAAAGACCGTATATCAGGATGAGATCAGCAAGATCAATCCTTTTGTCGACACTTTAAGGTTCATGAGGCTGCTTTTAAAAACAGCTGTTGCCGGGAGAGCTGGTAGATCGTAGCGTTCCCGTTATAATGGAAGGGCGAATATGAAAACTATAATATCCGTATTTTGTATAACGTTCGCGTTGTTTCTCTCGCCAGCGATATGCACATCGGTCTGTCACGCCGGAGCAGCAGAGTTCGAGAACGGCAATCCGGAAGCGTGGAACCAATGGAACCTGTCCATACAGGACTACATGGACAGGATCAGGCTCGTCCAGGAGCAGGCGCGATTAACCGCGGAGTCAGCAAATAAGGGCCTCGATGATGCTGCAAAGAAGGCCGATAAGAAACTGCACGATCAGATAATAACCGAAACGGATGTCCGGCTTAGCGTTATAATCAAAGAACTCTCATCCATGCGCCCTCCACGCGGTCTTAAGGCTTTCCATGACGCCATAACAGAGACATACACGAACAGAAAACTCTCCGGAGAAGCAGCGTTAAAGAATGACTATAAAACGAGCGCTAAATATGGCGATATGGCATTAAGGGCGCAGATCCGGGCGATGGAAGAGCTGAGAACGGTGTCGCTTGCGAACGGCGCTCCGAGATATGTCCTCGATGAGATGGATACGGCTATATCAGAATATAAAAGGTACTTAAGTGTCAAAGATAAAACTGGACCTGCATGAGATATTTAATTCGGGACGCGAGATAGAATCGGAGCTTCTGCGCGTTATCCGTGAAGCCGTAGAGAAGAATATCCCCCTGGTGGAGATAATCCCGGGCAAAGGGAGCGGCCAGCTGAAAAAGCACGTCCTGCGATTCCTCGAACAAAAGCATATAAAGAAACAATATCACCGCATCGAAAAAGACAGCCATAACTTCGGCCGCATCTTCGTCCACTTCAAAACATAGCGTTCGCTGCAATTTTTACGGGTCCTGAATCTCATATTTAAAGATTTCGTTCGCGTCATGAATTATTTTCGGCGTGTGCTTCGGTTTACGTTTCGCTCATTTGCAAAAAGTCCATCTGACGCAGTCTACAGTACGGATTTTTGCATTCGCTCAACGTAAAGCCTTGCACACCTATAGTCTAAACCCCAGTATGCCGAAAAAATTCGAATTCCGCTCACAAAATCTTTAAATATAAGATTCAATGACTTATACATCCTCAGATGGCGGAACTTTTGGGTGCTTGCTGAAGCGACTTTTAAAATTTACGATACATTGGGGCGATATAGGTTTTTTCATCGTAAATTTTACAACAGCAAATTTAGATGCCTAATCTAAATTTGCGGCAAACGAAAGCAACACCCAAAAGTAAACGCCTACGGGTTATGAGCAGCTGGGGTGAGTAACGTGTTATTTTTGTTTGACTTGAAATATTATTTGTTGTATAGTTTTCTATATGAATAGCACACTCAAGAACGCCGTTATCATATCCACAGTCATCCATTTCGCGGTTATCACGCCTTTATACAGTGTCGACGCAGCCAGGGAGAGCGCACGGCAGGATAAGCCCATGACAGTAGACTATATTATCATGGAAGAGATAGCCAAGATACCCGTAGAAAAAGCCGAGATCAAAACGGCAGCGCGCGAGACACCAGCCATAGAAGTAACTAAAACGCCCGATGTAAAACCTGCTCCCGTTAAAAGCGTAGTAAGGCCGGCCCCTCAAGCTGACGCCAAGAAACAGGCGGAATCCGTAGTAACTCAAAAAACGGAAGAAAAGATCAGAAAGACCGACGATTATATCAATTATTACCAGCTC
>JBAYFK010000157.1:0-4011 GCA_041667225.1 Candidatus Omnitrophota bacterium | reverse complement strand
CCCAAAGGTATGCCCAACGTTATCGGAGAATCAAATCCATACTTAGCGGTCACTACGGCTGTGCGCCCATTAGCTACCCCCTGAGACACGATCCCGAAGTGAGTCGAGTCCATCGTTGCGGCGGATGCCGTATAAGTACCGACGACCGTTCCTCCCGCTATCGTAATGACATCGTGCTGAGCGTCTATCTGCGGCCACGTAACGGTAGCATTGCCGTTCGATATGGTACGCATCAAAGCGTACATCCTTTCAGCTCCAGCGCTTGCAGCATAATAAGCCTGGGACAGGTCATTGCTCGTCCTGGTCTGCAGGATCTCGCTGCATCCTATATTCACCACGACCCACACGATGAGAAGCAGGACCGAGATGAAGGATACTACTATGACGAGCACAAAACCTTTTTTCATCTTCATGGATCAGACGTTCCTTATATAAACAACGCTCGTATATACTATTGATATCGTATATTGGGCGCTTCTGGTACCCTGGATATTACGTGTAACCGTAGCCGTTACCCTGACTGATATCTTACCGGTAGTGGCATCTACTGTTTTATCGAACCTGAGATCGCTTATCCCTCTGGTAGCGTTCAAAATACGCGTATTGCCGTTGTTATCCTGATAGAATACGGCTCTTTCATCTGACGCGCCATCTACAGCCAAAAAGAATGCCCGCACATTGCCGCCGTCAGGTTCAAGACCGAAATCTATCCTGTCATTCACACTTATGTTCGAAGATACTACAGGATCAAAACACGCAGTCGCTAATCCATTGCGCCTTTGATAAGTGGACGTACCTATAACATCCGTGCCGGCGGTCGCGTCTACGTTGCCTTCGGTAATGCTCATGATCGCTATACGCGCTATCTGCTGAGCCTGTATGCGCGGCGATATCTCATGCCACCACGACCAGCTCATAGTGTAGATCGACCACGCCCCAAGAAACACGAACAGAGATATGAACGAGGCCGTTATAAGCTCTATTAAAGAGAATCCGGATCTATTCTTCTTAATGGTAGGAAACATATGTCAACACTCTCTCTGTACATCGCGGCTGTGGGCCGTTGCCGAATACATCTTCATTCCACGCGACCACAAAACCTATAACTTTATATTGTGCCTGGCTTGTACCCACACCGACAAGGCGCATGTCTGCCGGATACGGGTCCGGCGTAACCGTGCCTATCAAGTCATCTGCCACATCGGCAGTACCACGGTCATCTATAGTAACATTTATCGAAGCTGCGGAAGTAATTAAGGAGTTCCCATATCCGTCATCCTCCCCTTCCTCGCCTCCCTCGCCTCCAAGCATTATCTCTAATTCAAGGAATTCTCTGGCGATATTCATAGCGACGAATCTGTGTTCGGCGTGGAGAGTGCTTAACCTTGATATGAAGAAAGTCCCCAGCAGGCCTACCAGCAGCACGCTCAATAAAAAAATGCTTACCAGGCTCTCTACCAACGTCACGCCTTTTCTATTAAGTGGTCTCATATTTAATCCGGCAGTTTATGATCTTCTGATGCTTCATGGCTGCATCTCACCTGCGGTTTGACGCCTACCAGGTAGATGGTATAAGTCCCGCCTGACGGACATACAGGTTTCGGGCCTTTAATATACGAATAGATGCCATCCTCTTGACCTTGATCCGGAGCTGTGCCGGCAGGAACTTCATTATCTATCGCCCAGCCAGAAATTGCGGTGTCGATCTGTTTAAGGTTAGTTATGCAGACATTCCTCTTTGAAGTGACTCCGGCTTTAAAATAATTCGGTACGGCAATAGCGAATAAGAGGCCTATAATTACTACTACGATCATTATCTCGACGAGCGTAAAACCATTTTTTGATCTATATATTTCCACTATTATCCTTTAATTTAATTATATATATATAATATTATTGTAATAAATTTATCATAATGAGTAATGTTTGTCAAGGGACGGTAAAAAATAAAACCTCCGCCCTACCCGCCATTGCCTTGTATCTGGACATGTGTGGCGTCATTATTGGGGCAGGCAACTTCGGCGTTCACGGCAGGAACGGCATATGCGGTACCTCTGCACGCAGGCCACTCGCGTAAATAATTGGGTACGATATCTCCTTGAGCCGGTTGAACTCCGGCATTCTGTCCGGTATCCAGAGCCCAGACCTGAACGGCTCCGTAAATGTGCGTCTGATTCACAACACAGGTATTTCTCTCGGCCGTCTGCCGCGCCCTCACGAAATTGGGTATGGCTATAGCGGCAAGCAGCCCTATTATGGCCACCACTATCATGATCTCAACAAGAGTAAACCCGCGTCTATTAGTCAGCATTCGAGCCCTCTCTTTATAAAGAAACCCCGCACGTTATAAAACATGCGGGGTTCGCTCGTTTCTACCTTTAGCTAAGCACCCTAACCAGAACCTTATGCGGCCGGCACTAATGTGTGAGTCGCATCGGCGTTAGGACAAGCCGGATCTGCGTTAACAGCCGGTATTGCGTACACAACTCCTCTGCACCTCGGCCATGACCGAATGTAATTCGGTACCAGGTCGCCCTGTGCGGGTTGCGCGCCAGCTGCCTGACCATTATCAATGGCCCATACCTGTACCGCTCCCTGAATCTGTCTCAGGTTGCCTATACAAGCATTTCTTTCTGCAGTCTGTCTTGCCCTGACGAAGTTCGGTATGGCTATCGCCGCTAATAGACCAATAATTGCAACAACTATCATAATTTCAACGAGCGTAAAGCCTTTTCTCTTCATCAGCATCATATATATCCCTCCCTTCTTCCCAAGATTGGGGATATTTTTCTGTAAAGGAGCGATGTTAGGAGAAGATAAACTAATATAAAATTTCTCCTTTAACTCCATACAGTAAAAGTATACCTAATGAATCATCGTTTGTCAAGGTCACGGGGCCTATCCGCCAACCATCGATGTTATCTTGAATATCGGCAAGAACATACAGATAACGATAGTTCCAATGACAAGACCTAGAAAGGCAATGATCAAGGGTTCTATCAGGCTTGTAAGACCGCTTACAGCGGTATCTACCTGTTCATCATAGAAATCGGCTATTTTGGAAAGCATCTTTTCAAGCTCACCTGACTGCTCCCCTACCGAAACCATCCTCACGACCATAGATGGGAATATTTTGGCTTTTGCGAGCGGTTCAGCTATATTTTCGCCTTCACGCACATTCTTGCTGACATTATCGACTGCAGCCTCTACTGCTTTGTTGCCGGCAGTCTTACTGACTATCTCAAGCGATGTAAGGATCGGGACACCGCTCTTTATAAGCGTTGAAAGCGTACGCGTGAATTTGCTTATAGCGACTTTTGTAAATAATATACCGAATACCGGCATCTTCAGCATCCACGAATCGACAAGCAGCCGTCCTTTATCTGTCTTTAAGAACTTTGATACCGCAAAGCTTATAGCTCCGGCAACTATCACGACTAGTAAAAAATATTTCTGTAGCCCATCGCTTATAGCCAAAAGAACGAGTGTGGGCGTAGGAAGCGCAGCGCCGAATCCCGAGAATATATTCTTAAAGATAGGGATTACTTTTAAGAGCAGTAAGAGCGTTATACCCACCGCCATACCGCTGACTACGGCAGGATAGACAAGCGCCGACGTAACTTTTTTTTGCAGCGCCGCCGTCTTTTCCATATAAGCGGCCAAACGGTCGAGTATGTCATCCAGCATACCGCTCGACTCTCCCGCTTTTACCATGTTAACGAAAAGTGTCGAGAATACGGTCTTATGCTTTGACATCGCTTCGGATAGGCTGGAACCCGTCTCTACGTCGCTACGCACCTTCATGATGATCTCGCCGAATGCCTTGTTCTCTATCTGGTCCCCCAATATATCAAGAGCGCCTACAAGCGGTATACCGGCGTCTACCATCGTCGACAACTGCCTCGAAAAGACGACGATATCATCCATCTTTATCTTAGGCTTCCCGAATGAGAACGACAGGTTCCACTTGGCCGAAGCCTCATTGATAGAGACGAGTATGAGATCTTTTTT
>JBAYFK010000156.1:0-4017 GCA_041667225.1 Candidatus Omnitrophota bacterium | reverse complement strand
CTCAGGATGATCGCCGGACGTCGTGTAATCTCCCGTCAGAAGAAGCACGTTATTAATACCGAGTATGCTGGCGGATAAAAGGTCTGATTGAAGAGCAAGCCTGTTCCTGTCACGGCAAGTCATCTGTAATATCGGCTCGATGCCTCTATCCTTTAAAAGGCGGCATATGGCCATAGACCCTGCCCTCATGACCGAACTCTGAAGGTCCGTCACATTTATAGCGTCCACACGGTCCCTGAGAAGACTGGCATCATCCAGCAGCTCTTTGACGTTTACGCCTTTCGGCGGTGCGATCTCGCTCGTTATGATGAATTTGCCGCTCTTTATCTTTTCACACAATGTCATATACAGCTACTCCGAATGTTGGTTCTTGAACAGTTCGACCACGTTACGCATCAGCATAGTTGTAGTAAGAGGCCCAACTCCTCCCGGCACAGGTGTTATCATCGAAGCGGCCTTCGCCGCCTTATCGAACTCTACGTCACCGACCAATTTTTCACCTACGCGATTAATGCCTACGTCTATCACTATAGCGCCTTCTCTTATCCACTCGCCTTTTATGAGGCCGGCCTTGCCCACGGCTACGATGAGAAGCTCTGCTCTCTTCACGTGTTCGCTTAAATTACCCCTCTCACCCGTTGCGATATGGCACACGCATGTGGTAACGAACTTGTTCAACAGCATAAGCGCGAGCGGTTTACCGACGATGTCCGAGTGCCCAACAACGACGGCCTCTTTCCCGTAAAGATCGACGCCTGATGATCTCAAGAGCTCCATTACCGCCATTGCGGTGCATGGCCCTATCCTGTAATTGCCGGACAAGATATTACCCATGTTCCGGGGATGAACCCCCTCGGCATCTTTTTCAGGAGATATTTTATTTATAAGTTTATTAGCGTTGATGCTTTTCGGCACAGGGAATTGAAGTATGATCGCAGTTACGCTATCATCTGCGTTCAATTCTTTTATGATATCCTCTGCCTTTCCCTGCGGCACATCCGCTGGAAGAGCCTTTAATTCGTACTCTATGCCAAGAGTCTCTGCTGCTTTCTTCTGGTTCTTCACATATACCGCTGATGCCGCATTCTCCCCGATCTCTATCGCTACGAGCTTCGCCTTCTTACCGGAACCGGCCATAAGCGCGGATATCTCGGCGAGCAAGGCCTCTCTTATCTTTTCTGCAACCGGCTTACCTTCCAACAGGATCGCTGCCATGTCATCACCGCCTGATTTTATTTAGATATTACGTCTTCGCATTTTTCCAGTATATCTTCTTTCATGGCCGGGATCTTCGATTCAAGAGGAGACAAGGCCGTATGAACGGTCTGTATATACTGGATATCCGTGATGTACTTAAGGTTTATATAAACATTGAACTTTGCCGAAAAGAAAGCCCCCTCAAGAAGGATCGCTGCTATCGCCGTATCCGTAATGAGGTTCCTGTTGCCGATCACTGCAAGCGTCTTGCACATCTTCAGACACTCGAAAGCTATCATGCATGTTTCAAGGGGCGGCTTTATCGCTTCCTTAAATATCGCCTGAAGCTCATCAGAGCCTTTACTGTACTTCTGCATGCCTTTCGACAGCTTGCCGTACGCCTTGACGTCTTCATCGATAAGCCTTTCGAGCGAAGCCGTGAACCCGTCGAGCTTACTTAGTATAGCGGTAGACTTTGCTTCTGACTTAGCATACTTCGGGTTTCCAACCGTATAATTAGTGACCATCGACATAAGGTTGGCGCCCAGTGCCGCGGCCATCGCCGCAGCGCTGCCGCCGCCGGGAGCCGGTTTGTTAGCGCCCAGGTCGGCCAGGTAATCTTTTATCGAACCTTTTATATACATGGGCTAAAGCTCCAATCCTGTTATCCTGCCGGACCTATCTATATCTATCCGTTCGCCGTTCGGGTGCGCCGGAAGCCCCGGCATAGAAAGCATCTTTCCGCATAAAGCATAAAGAAAACCCGCTCCGGTCGACGGCCTCACATCCCTGACGGGAAGCATGAAATCTTTAGGAGCCCCTTTAAGCGAAGGGTCGTGAGAGAGAGACAGGTGCGTCTTCGCCATACAGATGGGAAGGCCCCCAAGCCCGAGCTTCTCGTAAAGCGCTATGTTCTCTTCGGCTCTGAGCTCAAATATAACCCCCTTAGCTCCGTATATCTTCGTAGCTATCCGCTCGATCTTCTCTTTTATCGGAATGTCCGTGCCATACAAAAACTTGAATGCGCTCTTAATTTCACAGGCCTTGATAACTGCGCGGGCAAGATCGACTCCGCCTACGGACCCGCGTTTATAGATCTCGCTAGTTACGCAGTCGAAGGCGCCGCACTCAAGGGCCGTCTTTTTTACGAACTCTATCTCATCTTCGGTATCTGTAGCAAATCTATTAATAGCAACGACGCATGGTATACCATATACCTTCACATTCTCTATCTGTTTGATAAGGTTCGTCGAGCCCCTCGCAAGCGCATCCATATTTTTGGAGTATATTTCTTTATCGAGAGGTTTTCCCGGTATGACCTTGAAGCTCCCAGAGTGAGCCTTTAAAGCCCTGATAGAACATACGAGCACTGCCGCATTCGGCCGCAGTCCGCTTGCCCTGCACTTTATATTGACGAATTTCTCGGCGCCGCAATCCGCGCCGAAACCGGATTCCGTAACGACGTAATCTGAGAACTTCAGGCCTATCCTGTCAGCTAGAATAGAACTGTTGCCGTGAGTTATATTCGCAAAAGGGCCGGTGTGTATCAGGCACGGTGTATTTTCCGGTGTCTGCACAAGGTTCGGTTCTATTGCGTCGACCAGGAGCGCCGACATGGCGCCTGCAACCTTGAGATCCTCGCAGGTAACGCCCTTGCCGTCCTTCGTCAGTCCGACCGTGATACGCGACAATCTCTTGCGCATATCGCTGACGGATCCGGAAAGCGCAAGTATCGCCATTATTTCGCTGGCAGCGGTAATGTCGAATCTCGTATCCCGCTCAAAACCGTTCTCTCCGCCTGCAATACCTACCCTGATATTCCTCAGCGCTCTGTCATTTACATCGAGGACCCGGTGCCAGAATATCTTATCCGGATCCATACTGAGATCATTCCCTCTAAAAAGATGGTTATCCAGAAATGACGCAGCCAGATCATGAGCCGCTGTGACCGCATGAATATCGCCTGTAAAATGGATGTTTATATCGGCTGCCGGAAGCGCCCTGGAACGGCCTCCGCCCACTCCGCCGCCTTTAATGCCGAATAATGGGCCAAGGGACGGCTGTCTTATGGTAGAAACGCTTCTCTTGCCCAGCCTGTTCAGGGCCATTGAGAGCCCTATAGTGGTAACGGTCTTCCCTTCGCCAAAGTGAGTCGGCGTGATCCCAGTCACTAAAATATAGCGGCCTTGTTTTTTCGGCTTAGCACCTTTTAACACATCGAGAGATATCTTGGCCTTATAGTCGCCATAAAGACGCAGGTGCTTCTTTGCTATTCCCAGGCCCCTGGCAATTGCAATTATAGGCTTCAACTTCATCTTTCTGAGTGAAACTGCGTCTATCGTCATAATATAATTAGGGTAATATAGATATTAATATAAGGGAGACCTTTTTAGGTAGATAGTATATAACACCTTGTGCGGCAGGGTCAATATAATTCAGGCGATGGACGCCATATTTGGATGGAATGTAGCCCTATGAATAGGCGAAAGGCCATGTTTGCGGATGGCGATCTTATGCCTCTTCGTGGGATAACCTTTATGTACAGCAAAACCGTATGCCGGATATAAGCGGTCGAACTTACGCATTATGTCATCTCTTGTGACTTTTGCGATTATCGATGCTGCGGCGATCGAAAGGCTCTTTGAATCTCCTGAAACTATTGTCTTGCAGGGACATACGCTGTTAATGCGCATATTGCCATCGACTATGACCATGTCAGGAGGGATGCTGAGATTTGAGACGGCTATTTCCATAGCCATCCTGGTGGCTTGATAGATATTTATATCGTCTATAGTCTTTTCATCGACGATACCCACACCT
>JBAYFK010000155.1:0-4022 GCA_041667225.1 Candidatus Omnitrophota bacterium | reverse complement strand
CACTTAAATGTGCGGGTACCTGCTGTAACGTTATATTGCTTTTGCTCCCAGCCAACTTCACCGCTGATAGAGCCGGTGGTCTGTTCCACGCCATTGATGTAGAATTTCAAGAAATCAGAACCGGACCAGGAAGAAACTTTCTGCCAGAAGCTTATCTGGGTATTAGCGGGAATAACCATTGTGCGTTCGATATAAGCGTTGCCTGTCGATATTTCGTGGTTGCCGGTCAATGCTATAGACTTCTCGCCGCTATGGAATATCGCTTGATCGATCTCAGTATACATAGTCCCGCCTGTGGTAAAGTCCCCTAGAGGCTCGGCGACGGCTTCAAAGCCCATATCCATGATATTGTTGCCTTGAATATTTACATCATCTACCCATCCGGTCTGTGTTACGTCGTCGGTATCGTCATTATTCTCATAGACCCATTTTATAATATAAGGCGTTCCGGCTTGCGCTCCGGTTATGCCTGCAATAGTGACCTCTTCCCACTGGTTGGGCTTCGTCTCGCCGCTTATTTCAGCCCTCTGTTCGCCATTAACAAGGAGTCTTACGCGCTTCTTGCCTGCCGCAACGCACCAGTTGAACGTAAGCGTAGAATCGGAGGTAAGGGTGATGGCTTTCTGGATGAAGCTCGTCTTACCTTTTTCAGCAGCTCCTGCCTGGACCGCAAAACCGTCGCCGGTAGGCGTATTGCTGTTCTCAAGGAACCATATCTTGCTGTTATCGCCGCCGGTAGCAATATCTGTTGTGGCGGCCGGGAAATATTTCTCCAGCGAAAGTTCAGAGCCGTACGGATACGCTATCGAGAAGCCCTGGTTAATGACTTCGTATTTAACCTCGATATCATCGACCCACGCGTCGGCTCTCTGCTCGACGCCGGTAACGTTGCCTACCCTGCTGTAAACCCATTTAAGTTTATGTTCTCCTTTTTTCAGCAGGTCGGAAATACCTACATGAGCCCACCCGTTACTGTCTCCGGAGATGACCGCGCTCATCTTGCCGTCAACGTAGAAATAGATCTTATCGAGCGGATCCGAAGCTATCTTCCACCAGAAATCGAGCTTACCGTTAGCTGAAAGATTTACCGTCTTTTCAACATATGACGACGACCCGCGCTGTGTCAAACCGGCCTTCAGGGAGAATCCTTTCGGGTCGGATGCATCGGTATTCTGTATGACCCACACATTATCTCCGCCCGTGGTGTAATCGGAGCTCTGGATATTGAGCGTCTGGCCTTCGGCGTAATCAAAACTCTCGATCTTGTCAACATAGGTGAACGTCACATCATCGACCCAGGCATTGGTATTAGTCGATCCGCTCGACGTATTGGACCTGTCATATACCCATTTCACGGTATGCGCGCCTGCGGCGAGCGGATCGCTTACGCTCACGTAGACCCATCCTTTGACGCTGCCGGAAGAGTTATTGCTGTTGCCCTGGAGCTCGTATGCCTTAAGGCTGCCGTCAATATATAATTTCAGTTTGTCTGTAGCTTCACCGTTCAACTTCCACCAGAATCCAAGCTTTGCCGCCTGCGTAAGATTTATGTTCTTCTCTACATATGAGCTGGAAGAGATAGCGGTAGAGCCCGCCATAATAGCAAAACCTCCCTCATCATGCGAGGTCGTATTCTGCACTGCCCATGCCGCGGTTAAGCCCGTGGAATAATCTGCCGGGAGAGCGAAAGTCTGCGGGGTCGTGTAAGAGAATCCTTGTGTATTATTGGATTTGATAAATACATTGTCGACCCAGGCATTGCCGTTTGCCGCTCCGGAAGGCGTACCTGACCTGTCGTAGACCCATTTGAGCGTGTGGGTACCCGCCGTAAGCTGTATGACCGACCTCATCCATCCGCTGTCACCGGCTATGACGGCCGCTTCGTTCGTATAGTCTCCGTCAACGATGAGGACCATCCTGTCGGTCGGGAGAGCGCTCTGGCTCGTGCCTATCTTCCACCAATAGCTTAAGGAGGCGCCGCCCGTACCTATGTTGACCGTCCTCTCGAGATAAGAGCTCGAGAGCGCGGCTACATCGCCGGACTGGGCCGCGTATCCGTTAGTATCGTACGTCGTATGGATCTGGGTGAACCACGCGCCTGATGCGCTCGTCGAATATTTATCGCCTGGCGTATCAGGTATTACCTTTACCTCTCCTATGTCGAACTTGATCGTGCTGATATCTTTCGAAAGGCTTACTTTGATATTCGCCGGATCGGTAGCGTCGGTCGTGACAAAATATTTGGTCGACCCTATAACGACATACGAATTATTGTCCTGGGTAGTATACGAGCCCGTACCATTGCTGAATACGTAAGCGGGCCCTGTAGTGTCTACCTCGTAATATACCCTGCTCTCGTTCACGACCACCATGCGGACATTATCGAACTTATTATACTGGCTGTTCGATCCGAGTCCCATCTTACCGGAACCGACAAGCGGGAAGTCATCCTTCATCTCAAGCACTTTGACGAGGCTGAATACGTCCGGATGTAAAGGATCGATCTTGACCATGTATATAAGGATGGTGTCGCCTTCCATCTTCATTACGGTCTTATATGTCTTCTCATCTACTATAGAGCCTACGGCCGTATCGGACAGTGTTATTGTCTTCTTAAGCGTTACCTCTTCCGCTCCCGAAACCGGATTCGTCTTATGTCTATAGAGGTTTATGTTGTTGCTGGAGATCTTAGCTTCGTAATAATCCTGCAAGCCTAGATATCTTCCAATAAGCGACATTGTGTACGAAGGCTCCTTGAACGTAATGTCCACACTCAAGGTGAAATCTCCATCGGTTGAGAACCCAGCCTTATTGAATACCGTTTTACCGTTTGCATTGGCCTGGCCGTCGTTCTGGCGATATGCGCCGTCCTTCACGACCCATATACCAAGCGCCTCAGACCAGTTCGTCGCCCCTGTATCAAAAGCGATATCTTCTCTCTCGATCGAGGACGTCCTGATAACAACGGCAGGGCTCCCCGTATTAGCGGAAACTTCTGGACGAGGCGTAAGGAATATGCCGTCCTGCAGCTGGTCTCCTTTATAACCTATGTCATATATCCTGCTGCCGAAAGCGACTACATTGTTGACGCTGGCCACCATACGGTCAGCCGGATCGGCTATATTGGTGAACGCTATCCTTCCGGTATCGCCGTCTATAGCTATCGCGTAATACCTGAAGTCCGCGTCCTTCGCGTTCCATACCTGTACGATCCCGTACTCGCCCGAATTGCTGTATACAGGTATCTCCTCAAGGGTGATCTCGGCGGCGGTCTTCGTGATCTTATACTGTGTACCTTTGATGCGCACGATACCGTTCTTTTCGCGGTAAGCATCATGAGTAGAAACGTTCATGAACTCATATACTCTTTCCGTACCCTCGGTCACCTGATAAACATCATAGTATGAGGCGGTACCTGAAGCTGAGGCTATCGAAAGCGCTTTTGTCTCACCGCCCAAAGAGACGCTGTGTACTATAGGATCTGTAAGGAGAGTTACTGCCCCGGATGCGGGATTTTCGAATATATAGTAATCCGTGCCGTCAATATTTACGATACCGTCGTTGTTAATGTCAGCGAACGCCGCGGTATTCTGCATGAGAGAGAATGTATAGCGGCCGTCGCCGTTATCGAGTATCATATATTCTTTGCCGAGATAGAGCTGCTCACCGTCCTTCAGGAGCTGGTACACTACACCGTCTATCGTCACCAATTTATTATCTGCGCTGGCCAGGACCGATTCGGCCGCATTATTGATGTTGGTGAACCGGTATATCCCTGTCGTCGCGTCCATAGTGACTCTGTACGTCCTGACGTCCCGAGACTCTACTTCAAGAGAGGCGACCTTGAGAGGCTCATCCACAGCTACTTCGGTAAAGCTGCGGGCGATGACCATATTGTTGGCCGCAGGGGAATTGCTGACCACATATATGAGGCCGTCGATGTTCATCCTTCCGTATATATCTGTCGTGGTATAATCGGCGGCGTTCAGAGCGTTCGTGAAACGATAGTTCGGGCCGTCGAT
>JBAYFK010000154.1:0-4032 GCA_041667225.1 Candidatus Omnitrophota bacterium | reverse complement strand
CTCTATTGCGCGCCTCTTCCCATTCGGCCAAAATCTCTCCCCTATTCTTTATTTCATAATTCATCGGATCTTCGGAGTAGCGCAGTATCATCGTCCTTTCATACGGCAGGCAGACGGTATTACCGTCCCAATACATATCTTTATAGCGGAATCCGCCAAAATCTATGTTCGGCAGGTCTCTTTCGATGCTTGAGATGAATTTGGTTAAACGGTCTTTCTTCATCTCATCCAGGTGGCCGCTTAAACCTCTCTCACTGACACCGAGCGTCAAAAGATCTGACAAGCTGCGCTGGAACTGACCGATCAAAAGGTTTAAATATACATACGCGGCGTCTTTCTGGCGGTCATATTTAAAACGGCTGACCTCATCCTGGTCTTCAGTAATAACGTATTTTCCGTTATCCTGATCCCATTTGATGCTTACTATGGGATTGAATATAGATGTTGGGGCGAGAGCATAGTCTGAAGAAAAAGTTTCCGGATATGGATCGAGGGATGCGTCATCAATAAAAAACACGCACACAATAGCTATTACTATAGCTCTTAATAAAAGGCTATGTGTAATATTATATGCACGCATACCAAAAAATTATAGCATATAATATGTTAAGTAAATAGAAAGATATCTATCTTTTTTTATACTAACTTAATTGCCGAACGGATTCTTAAGGACATTCTTCATCGCATCGGTTGTCTGTTTCACCGTATCCTGCGCCTTCTTTGCCGTATCGGAGACCTGCGTAACGGCCTGCTTCGCGGTCGCCTGCGCGCTCGAAAGAGTGTTCCCTATGGTGCCCTGCATCCCCTTCAGGTCAAAATTCGTAAGGGATGCTATCGATGTATTCATAAGAGCCTTCACAACTATGAGGCTTGCCAGCGCATACGGATCATTGACATTCGAGTAGCTTTCGTTAATATTGACATTGAACTCTCGTACGTCCGGAGCTCCGCCCTTCGAGTAATCTTTATAGATAACTTTGCCGATACTGAGCTTTAACGAATCTATCTGGATATCAGGAGCTTTACCGGGAGCCTTCTGGGCTGGTGCCGAACCCTCTTTTTCAGCCTGCACCATCCTTAAAGCGTCCAAATTCAACTCTCCTTTGGCGTTTTTCACGACGACGAATTCTTTCAGGGCCAGGCGGACTTCCGGCAGGTGTATCTTGCCGCCCATTATGGCTCCGAGATCGTACTTAACGTAAATTTCCGGCATATCTATCATGGTCCTGTCGGGGAAGTTCTTCGGGTTCAATAATCTGAGGTTCTTTATATCAACTACGGGCCTAAGGATGCCCACTCCAATACTTCCTATTCTAAGCTTCAAGCCTGTAACTATCTCCGCGCCCTTTTCGACGGATATTTTTATTACGGTGTCTTTGATGATCGCGGCCGCAAGGATCACTGCGAATACAATTACAACGATGGTTAAATATTTCTTCATCTCAATACCTCCTTTTTTTAGACCTTGGATCAGATCTTCAGGGTAAAATAGAACGTGGCCCCTTTCCCGTATTCTGATTCTACTCCTATTGCCCCTCCGTGCAGGTCTATTATCGCCTTAGAGATGACCAGGCCTAATCCCGTTCCTCCTGAACTTTTGTCCAGTTGCGAGAACTGCTTGAACAACTTAAATATATCATCTTTCTTTATCCCGGGCCCTGAATCTTTAACGGAGATACGGACATGATCCTTCTTGAACGCCGACCTAATCGTGATATCGCCCTTCTCCATCACCTTTATCGCGTTATTGATGATGTTGATCAGCACTTCCGATATCTTGTCCCGGTCGAATTTAACAGCCGGTAATTTATCATCGAGCTCAAGGATGATATCCAATCCCTTCTTTTCTACCGAAGGCATCATCTCTTTACAAACTTCACTGATCGTTTCATTTATGTTATGTTCTTCCAGGTTGAGCTCAACCTTGCCTATATTGATCTTCTGAAGGTCGAGCACGGTATTGATCAGCCTGTTGAGCCTGTCTATATTATTCTTCGTCATCTGCAGGACCTCTTTCATCTTTTCTTCTACAGGCCCGGCATTACCTTCTAAAACGAGAGAGATCCCCTCCCTGATAGTCGCTAAAGGCGCCCTCACCTCATGAGCGATCATATTTATAAAATCTTCTTTCTGCGCCGTATTGAGCCTACGCTCGGTGATGTCCCGAGCTATATAGATAAGGCGGTATTGGCCCGCTACAACAGCCTTCTTCATATTTATCTCTACCCAGAATTCTCTTCCGAACTTATCCTTGGCAAGCCACTCAAAGATCTGCGGGTTCCCTTTTGCCGTCTCATCATAAAAATGCTTTAGCTTATTGAGAGTGCCTTGAGAGCTATCAGCAGTGATGGTCCCCATGGGAAGCCCTATGAACTCCTGCCTTGGGTAGCAGAACATCTCGCATGCCTTCTTATTTACATCTATTATTTGGAATGTGTTGATATCCCTGATAACGATCGCGTCATTTGCCGAATCGAATATCGCGCGGTAGCTTGCCTCGCTCAACCGAAGCGCTTCTTCCGCTTTTTTACGCTCGGTAATATCGCGGAAGTTGCCCATGACATATCTCTTCCCGGATATATTTATTGCGGAACCGGAAATATCGGCATAAAATATACTGCCGTCTTTCTTTTTTACCGGAACATTCTCGACCATATTTTTCTTCCCCGCCACCATCTTTTCGAACATATCCAAAACGTGCTGGAGCTCTTCTTTTGGATGGATGTCGCATATACTGATGCCTTCCATTTCCTGCGGGGTATAGCCCAATATATTACAGGCCGTCATATTGAACGTCGTGAATTTTTTAGTATCTACATCCGCCAGAAGGATGCAATCCTTGGAATCTTCGAATAGCAGCCTGAATTTGGCCTCGGCACTCTTTATCTCTTCCGTCTTTTCTTTAACCAGTTCCTCCAGATGTTCCCGGTGCTTTTCCAGCTCTTTGTCGATGCGCTTACGCTCCGTTATATCGACATTAACCTCGGCAGCCAGCCATCTGCCTCTCTTATCCTGGAACGGTATGGTAGTAACCTGTATGGGCCTGTTCCCCTCCCTGGCAAGGACTTCTTCGGTAACGACCTGTTTTTGCGTTTCAAACGCCTTTCTGAGGCCGCATCCAGGGCATTCTTTGCTCCTGCCCATGAAATATTCGTAGCATTTTCTGCCTGTCGGGTCACCGTATACCCTTCTCCATTCCGGATCGATATATACCATGTTGAAATTCGAATCGATTATATCAAGGCCTGTCTTTGTAGCTCCCAGTATAAATTCTATCATCTTGTGAAGCTCAGTAATCTCTTCTTCGTTCTGTTTCCTATCCGTGACATCACGCCCTTCGGGTATAAGAAAAGTCACTTTGCCGTTCTGGTCCCTGACCGGCTTAAGTGAAAAATCTACGTAATGAACCCTTCTGTTGACATCTAAATGGGTCGCTTCGAATAATACTGTTTCACCTTTAGCTACTTTCTTAACGGCCGCGCGGAGCTTATCCTGCATATCTTTCGAATGGGTCCACCACGGTGTATCCCAAAAATATTTGCCTAT
The DNA here is from genome assembly GCA_041667225.1 of Candidatus Omnitrophota bacterium. Taxonomy (GTDB): domain Bacteria; phylum Omnitrophota; class Gorgyraeia; order 2-01-FULL-45-10; family 2-01-FULL-45-10; genus JBAYFK01. Next base: position 486 of record JBAYFK010000154.1, on the reverse strand, counting down.
GCAGTCTGATTCTTTTATACCTGCGAAATTCATAGCGGTCTTGTTCGCCTCTATCAGTACGCCGTCAACCGTCATCAGGCCTATAAATTGAGAAGCCTGGTCGAAGACAGCGCGCATCTTGCCTTCGCTTATCAGCAGGGCCTGCCGCGCCTCCTTACTCTCTGTAATGTCCCAGAAGATGCCGACTATCCCCACGACTTTTCCGTCCTTGTCATGGATAGGCGCCTTTACGGTATTGATGAAGACCTCTCTTTTGGAATCTTTAAGAAAATCATTTATCGCAATGAATCTCTCCTCTATATTCTCTATCTTGCCGGAACTCATTACCCTTTTATCGTCGGCCCTGTACTTCTCCGCAAGATGCGTGGGGAAGAAATCATAGTCTGTCTTACCGGCGATATCTTCCGCCCTGATCTTCAGGTCCCTGGCGTAATTTTCATTGCAGGATATATAAATGGATTTTGCGTTCTTCAGGAAGATCTTCTG